>JBJEUC010000300.1:0-2929 GCA_051883635.1 Candidatus Fimadaptatus sp. | reverse complement strand
CGAACCCGGCGTACACGCCGCCGGGTTCGATTTAAGTGCGAGAGGGCCTGCGGGCCCTCTCGCGCTCTCCCGGGGGAGGGTTACGGACTGCGGTGCTTTCGCTCATCGGGCGGGCGGCGGGCTGTACGCTTGCGCTCTCCCGGGGCAGGGCGGCTGGCTGCGGTGCCTTCGCTCAATTTGCGGGCTGCGAGCTGTCCGCTCGCGTTCTCCCGAGGCGCGGCGACGGGGCTGCGGTGCCTTCGCTCAATTTGCGGGCGGCGGGCTGTACGCTTGCGCTCTCCCGGGGCAGGGCGATGGATTGCGGTGCCTTCGCTAACCGGTCTAGCGGCGGGCTGTACGCTTGCGCTCTCCCGGGGCAGGGCGATGGATTGCGGTGCCTTCGCTAACCGGTCTAGCGGCGGGCCGCCCGCTGCGCTACCCTTGTGGCGACAAGCTGCGGGGAGGGCCCTTGGGCCCTCCCCGCCTGAGTATGCGGCTGTTACAGCTTGCCGCCCTTGAACTGCGGCAGCCAGTCGGCGTTCTGCTCGAACATTTCGTTTACCATATCGCGTATCTCGCGCAGGCTGCACACGGCGGCCGTGAGCGGGTCGTAGCAGACGGCCTGGTAGACCATCTCCTTGTCGCCGGTCAGCGAGGCCTCCACCACCATCTCCTCTATCTGCGCGGAGGTACCGCTCAGCAGCGCCAGCTGCGGCGGCATCTTGCCCACGGCGATGGGCTCCAGCCCGCGCTTGCTGGCCAGCACCGGCACCTCTACGCAGCAGCCGGCCGGCAGGTTGTCTATGAGGCCGAAGTTGCGCACGTTGCCGTTGAACTTGAACATCTCGTTGTCGCCGAATATGGCGTTGAATATGTAGGCGGCGTACTCGAATCCGCGCTTGAGCTCGAGCGGCTCGGTGAACCACTTGTCCATCTCGCCCTTCCAGGTGCTCTCGCGCTTGCGGTATTCGCCCAGTATGTAGGCGTACTCGCCGGGGTTCCAGCCTGTGCCGTGAGTGCAGTACTTCTCTATCAGGTCGGGGCGCTTGCGGAACCAGGCGTTGTACTCGCTGTTGTGGCCCGAGGACTCGGTCACGTAGTAGCCCAGCGCCAGGAACATCTCGTTGCGCACCTGTTCCTCGTTGTATATCTCCTCGTTTTCGGTTATCGCCTTGCGGATGAGCGGATAGGCGTCCTCGCCCTTGTAGAGGAAGTCGGTATAGAACGCCTGATGGTTTATGCCCATACAGGTATAGGCAATGTCCTTTTCGTCAGCGCCTATCCAGCGGGCCAGCATGGACGCGGTGCCCTGCACGCTGTGGCACAGGCCCGTGCATACCATGTCGGGGAAGGCGCCCTGCACCGTGCGGCACAGCATGGCCATGGGGTTGGTGTAGTTGAGGTACACCGCGCCCGGGCAGTAGCGGTCTATGTCGGCCGCGATGTCCATTATGGGGTTTACGGTGCGCAGGTAGCGGAATATGCCGCTGGGACCGCGCGTATCGCCCACGTTGGTGTCCACGCCGTACTTCTTGGGTATCAGTATGTCGTGCTGCCACACGTCGACCTCGCCGTGCAGTATCGTCGTGACCACGCCGTCGGCGCCAAGCAGCGCCTCCTTGCGGTCGAGCGTCGCCACCACCCTGGCCGGGTACTTGCCCTCGGCCACTATGCGCTCCACCGCGCGCCGGATGTAGTCCAGGCGCTCGGCGTTTATGTCCATCAGGGCAATGGTCGCGTCGGCAAAAGCCGGGAAGGTGAGCAGGTCGTTTACCAGCTTGCGGGTAAAGCCAAAGCTGCCCGCGCCTATGAAGGCTATCTTCTTTGCCATGCCAGTTTCCTCCGATACTCATCCGCGCAATGCGCGGGTTTTTCACCGGGTCTTTACACGGACATTATATACTGTTCAAACATGCATGTCAATCATTGCCGGACAAACAAATGCATGATATAATGAATCTGTTTCATATACCCCTTCGCGGCTGCGCTTGAGCAAAAGAGCGAAAGAAAACCACAAACTAAGCCGATGCAATTTGCGCCGCACTGTGATATAATGTTAGTCAGGTAATCAGGCGTCCGGCTCCGCCGGAGGCATAAGGAGGTAATTGAAATGGCAAATCTTAATTCCCATCCCAAGATAGGCATTCGCCCCGTCATCGACGGCCGCCGCGGACCGATGAAGCTGCGCGAGAGCCTCGAGGATCAGACCATGGGCATGGCCAAGGCCGCTGCCAAGCTGTTCACCGACAACCTGCGCTACTCGGACGGCACTCCCGTTGAGGTAGTGATATCCGACACCACGATAGGCCGCGTGCCCGAGTCCGCCGCCTGCGCGGAGAAGTTCCGCCGCGAGGGCGTGGCCGTCACGCTGACCGTGACCCCCTGCTGGTGCTACGGCTCCGAGACCATGGACATGGAGCGCGAGACCATAAAGGGCGTATGGGGCTTCAACGGCACCGAGCGTCCCGGCGCGGTGTATCTGGCCAGCGTGCTGGCTACCCATGCGCAGAAGGGCCTGCCCGCCTTCGGCATCTACGGCCATGAGGTGCAGGACCGCGACCAGGTGACCGACATCCCCGAGGATGTAGAGGAGAAGCTGCTCCGCTTCGGCCGCGCCGCCATCGCCGTGGCCCAGATGCGCGGCAAGAGCTACCTGCAGATCGGCTCGGTCTGCATGGGCATCGGCGGCTCCATAATGGACCAGGCCTTCATGGAGGACTACCTGGGCCTGCGCGTCGAGTCCGTGGACGAGGTAGAGATACTGCGCCGCATGGAAGAGGGCATCTACAACAAGGAAGAGTACGAGAAGGCGCTGGCCTGGACCCGCGAGCACTGCAAGGAAGGCCGCGACGACAACCCCGACTTCGTCCGCTTCAGCCGCGAGCAGAAGGACAAGCAGTGGGAGTTCACCATCAAGATGTACTGCATCATCAAGGACCTCATCCAGGGC
>JBJEUC010000299.1:0-2942 GCA_051883635.1 Candidatus Fimadaptatus sp. | reverse complement strand
AGGCCCCCGGCTGACCGCGCGGGTGGCGGGTTCCACGCTAAACGGAGCGGGCAGCGGGCTCACGGCTGACCGCGCGGGCAGAGGATTCCCAGATGGCCAGAGCGGGCGGCGGGCTTCAGACTGACCGGCGCAGGCGATGGGCTACCGGCTGCCCGGCGCGGGCAGCGTGCTCCCGGCTGGCCCGGAGCCGACTCCTCCGGAGCCCTGCCGCGCCGCGCAGGGGCATGATATGTAATATGGTGGTGAATTTTTGTAATTTGCACTGCGAATACTAATATTTGTGAAACCTGCGGCCCATTTCCAGCAGTCTAATAGACAGCTGAGCCGCTCTGCACGGCTCAATACTACGCATTGGAGTGATACTTGGATGCATCGCAGGTTTTTCCCGGCTCTGCTGGCGCTGATAATGTCGTTTGCGCTCGCGCTGCCCACGGCTCAGGCCGAGAGCGCGGCGGGCCTGGTCGCCAAGGCCCTCGAATCCACCCAGGCTCTGGCCGACGCGGCCTCGACCGCAAAGGCCACCGTGGCCGCCACCGCGAAGGCGACTGTGGCTCCTACCGCAAAGGCCACCACCGTTCCCACCGCGAAGGCGACCGCAGTTCCCACCGCCAAGGCAACAAAGGTTCCTACAGCCAAGGCCACCACGGCTCCTACCGCGAAGGCCACCGCAGTTCCCACCGCTAAGGCCACCACGGCTCCCACCGCAAAGCCCACCGTGGCCCCCACCGCCGTGCCCACCCTTGAGCCCACCGCCATACCCACGGTCGAGCCGACCGTCACGCCCGAGCCGCTGCCGCTGCCCGTGCGTCAGGACGACCAGGGCGAGCTGGTCAAGCTGATACAGACGCGGCTGCGCACGCTGGGCTTCCTGAACGACAGCGCGGACGGCTACTTCGGGCCGATGACGCGTGCGGGCGTGGTGGCCTTCCAGGAATTCGTGAGCGAGTACATGGACATACAGCTCAGGTACCAGGACCCCGACGCGACCCCCGAGCCCACCGCTGAGCCCACCGCCGTGCCCACTGCGGCCCCCACCGAGGCGCCCACCGCCGTGCCCACGCTGGCGGCCTCCGCCGCGCCCGGCGCTGATGCGACCGAGCAGCCCACCGCTGAGCCCACCGCCGTGCCCACGCCGATACCCGCGCCCGCGCCCACGCCCTATGTGGCCGACGGCATAGTGGACGAGGTCGGGTACGAGTTGCTCACCGGCGACGGCTTCACGCTGTACTACTCCGACCTGAGCCGCGGCAGCGAGGGCAGCGACGTCAAGCGCCTGCAGACGCGCCTGAGCAACCTGTACTACCTCGCCGACGGCATAGACGGCATATTCGGCGGCAACACCGAATCGGCGCTCAAGTACTTCCAGAAGTACAACGACCTGGAGCAGACCGGCGTGGCCGACGAGGCGACGCAGCTCAGGCTGTACGCCGAGGACGCCGTGCCCACCGCCAAGCCCACCCTGGCCCCGGCCAACAAGAACTCCAATGGCAACGGCAAGTCGTACAGCAAGTACAAGCTGGTAGTGGACGTGTCCGACCAGCGCGTATATGCCTACGGCTACGAGAACGGCGCTTACGGCCCGCTGGCGCGCGTCATGATCTGCTCCACCGGCACCAAGTCCAACCCCACCCCGCTGGGCACCTTCAAGGGCTCCGGCCCCAGCCACCGCTGGCATTACTTCGAGAAGTTCGAGTGCTATGCCCAGTATTCATGGCGCATAAAGGGCTCGATCCTGTTCCATTCGGTGCTGTACAACGAGATAGACGGCTCGCCCACCTCCTCCTCGGTGCGCAACCTGGGCCGGCGCGCTTCGCACGGCTGCATCCGCCTGAGCGTTGAGGACGCCAAGTGGATATACGACAACTGCGCCTCCGGCACGACCGTGGTCGTGCGCGAATGACGCAGCCGGGGGCAGGCTCCCTGCATCGGCAATATGGACGCTCCGCGCCCGGCAGTCATATGGCTGCCGGGCCTTTTTGCGCCCGCGCGCGGCTTTTCCGATGGCACACAAAAGCCCTATTTTCTTCACCCCGTGGGAACTTTTACCAATCAAAAATAGTCTATAATATCAGTAATCGCTTTCATGCGCACAAACTGCCCCCGGGCAAATCTGGAGTGAAGAAATGACCATGTTCCGACGCATACTGTGCATTCTGCTGGCCCTGTCCCTGACTCTGGCATGTACCGGAGCCGCCCTTGCCGAACCCGTGGACGACATAATCGAAATGGAGTTCACCACCTACCCCAAGGCTACGCCCACCGCGGCTCCCTCCGCGACCCCTACCGCCGCGCCCACATCCGGCCCCAGCGCGTCGCCGGACGCCAGCGCCACGCCCGCGCCCACCGCGTCGCCTGAGGCCAGCGCCACGCCCGCGCCCACGGCTACGCCCATTGCGCTGCTGTCCGTGGGCAGCCGGGGCACCGAGGTGGCCGAGCTGCAATCCCAGCTTACGGTGCTGGGCTTTTCCTGCGATGCGGCCGACGGCATATACGGCGAGCGCACCTATGAGGCGGTCAGCCGGCTGCAGTCCTACCTGGTGCTGCTCAACTCGCGCGGGCTGGTGAGCTACACGCGCCTGAGCACCGGTGTGGCTGATTCGGCGCTGCTTGCGCTGGTAAAGAGCGGCGTGCCCACGTACTACTCCACGCTCAGCTACGGCAGCACGGGCACGCAGGTCACGCGCCTGCAGTACCGCCTGAGCGCGCTGGACTACATGCTCGCAAACGGCATAGACGGCGTATTCGGCATGACGACGCAGGCCGCGCTCAAGGACTTCCAGGCCACCAACGGCCTTGCGGCCACCGGTGTGGCCGACAAGGACACCCAGGAGCTGCTGTTCTCCACGCTGGCCAAAAAGTGCACCGACCCCAACGCCCGCTACCCCTACAAGCTGATAGTGGACGTATCCGAGCAGCGCGTTTACGTATATGAATACTCAAAC
>JBJEUC010000298.1:0-2944 GCA_051883635.1 Candidatus Fimadaptatus sp. | reverse complement strand
GAACGTATATGTGAATGCGTTCGACTATGAGGAGTAGAGCGGAGTGCGCGGGAATGCTTAGTGAGTGCCTGCGCTTCGACGTGGCGGAGGTGTGCGGTGTGCGCGTGAACGTATATGTGAATGTGTTCGACTACGAGGAGTAGAGCGGAGTGCCGTGCGGCTTCAGTGTGCCCGGTCTGCGGGACTGCTTAGCGAGTGCCTGCGCTTCGACGTGGCGGAGGTATGCGGCGCACGCGTGAACGTATATGTGAATGCGTTCGACTATGAGGAATAGCGCGGAGTGCGCGGGACTGCTTAGTGAGTGCCTGCGCTTCGACGTGGCGGAGGTGTGCAGTGCGCGCGTGAACGCATATGTGAACGTGTTCGACCACAAGGACTGGCGCGGGGGTGCGCGGGACTGCCTGATGAATGCCTGCGCTTTGGCGTAGCCGGGCCTTGCCGCGCGGAGAATGGGGCGAATGTGTGGCGAAACGCGCTCGATACGCCGCGCGGCGCACATGAACGGAATAATGCGGAGAAAATGAACGCAAATAAGTTGAATTAGACACGCTTTGCGGCTATCATATAATCATCTGTTCACTGCAAGGAGATGTTTGAATGAATAAGCGCTGGGTGCAGGTCCTGATGCTTGTGGCGCTGGCACTGTGCGTGAGCCTTATGCCGACGGGCGCGCTGGGCGATGCCGAGGGGGAGAACCTGCTCGCCAATGCCGGCTTCGAGGAGCTGGACGGCACGGGCATGCCCGTAGGCTGGGCGCGGAGCATGTACAACTGGGACGACGGCGTGACCGCGTTCGACGTGGTCACAGGCACGGCGCATACCGGCAGCGCTTGCGTGCGCGTGCGCTCGCTGGGCGAAAACGACGCCCGCTTCGAGCAGACCGTCGCGTGCGAGCCCAATACGGTCTACCGGCTGTCGGGCTGGGTGCGCGTTGAGGACGTGCCCGAGGGCACCATGGGCGCGAATCTGTCGGTGGAGGACGCCTTCAGCTCCACCAACAGCGTCACGGGCACCTCGGCCGAGGGCGAATGGACCTACATTGAGCTGTACGGCATAACCGGCCCGGAGCAGACCTCGCTTACGGTGATGGCGCGCCTGGGCTTCTACGGCAGCACCATAACCGGCACGGCCTGGTTCGACGACATAGCGCTCGAGCATGTGCATGAGATACCGGACGGCGCGATGTTTGGCTACCTGTACCAGGACACCGGCGACAGCGGCGCGACCGAGGCGGCGCCCCGGGACTACACGGCCTATCTGATAGCGCTGGCGCTGGCCTTTGCGCTGGTGGTGCTGGCGCTGCTCATGCTGCGCGACCGGCAGCGCCTGCCCTCGCTCTCCGCGGAGAACCATGAACAGGCGGTGCTCTGGGCCATGCTGGCCGTGGCGTTCGTCGCGCGGCTGGTGCTGGCGGCCCTGGTGCCGGGCTATCCCAACGACATAGCCTGCTGGCAGGGCTGGGGCGCGCGCGTCATCGAGGAGGGCACCTGGGGCTTCTACGAATCCGGCTGGTGCGACTATCCGCCGGGATACATGTACGTGCTGGGCGCGCTGGACGCGCTGCGCACGCTGGTAGGCGCGCAGTACAACACCGCCCTGTCCCAGACGATAGTCAAGCTCCCGGCGATGCTGTGCGACCTTGCGGGCGCGCTGCTGCTGTACCGCTGGGCCCGGCGCGAGGGCACGCAGGGCGGCATGGCGCTGTGGCTGGCGGCACTGTACGCCTTCAACCCGCTCACGATATGCGACAGCGCGGCCTGGGGCCAGATAGACTCCGTGTTCACGCTCATGGTGGCGGTGGCCGTGTACTTCTGCGTGAAGGGCCGCTGGACGGTGGCGCTGCCTGTGTACGTGGTCAGCGCCCTGGTGAAGCCGCAGACGCTCATGCTCGCGCCCATGGCGCTGGTGGTGCTGATAACCGAGCTGGTGCGCGCAGCGCGCGACGGCGAGCTGGGCCGGACGCTTAAGCAGGTGGGCATGGGCCTTGCGATATCGCTGGCGGCGGCAGTGGTCATAGTCGTGCCCTTCTGGGGCGGGCAGAGCTGGGACTGGCTGGTGAGCAAGTACGTGGGCACCATGGCCTCGTACAGCTACGCCACCGTGAACGCACTCAACCTGTACGCGATAGCGGGGCTCAACTGGACGGAGGTATCGGCCAGTATCGCGGGAATACCGGCGGCGTACCTGGGCTATGCGTTCATGGCGCTGTCGGTCGCGTACTGCGCCTTCCTGTACATACGCGCGCGCGACCGCCGCGCTATGCCGCTTGCGTGTGCGCTGATGATAATGCTGCTGTTCTGCTTTGGCACGATGATGCACGAGCGCTACGCCTTCCCGGCGCTGCTTTTGATGCTGCTTGGCTATGTGCTGCTTAAGGACAGGCGGCTTCTGACGGCGGCGGCGATAATGAGCGCGTCGCAGTTCATGAACGTGGCGCTGGTGCTGCAGAGCGAGCACCTGCAATCGTCGCAGTGGCTGATAAACGACATCGTCGCGCTTTGCAACATTGCCGTGACCGTATATGCGTGCGTGTTCGCGTTTGACATCTGCGTGCGTGGCCATATATGCGCCTTTGGCGCGGCCGGGAGCACGAGGCGCGCGCGCATAGCGCCCGAGGGCTTCCCGAGCGTGCGCGAGGACATGATGCGCAGGCTCACCGGCAGGAGCGAATACCGCCTGGGCATGAAGGCGCTGGACTGGGCGCTGGTGGGCGTGCTTACGGCGGCCTATGCCGTGCTGGCCTTTACCAACCTGGGCACGCTGTCCGCGCCGCAGACCGAGTGGCGCTCGACCATGCCGGGCGAGACGGTCACGATAGACCTGGGCGAGGAGCGCACGTTCGACTTCACCTACTACGGCGGCATATGCGATTCCGCGTTCACGGTGGAGTTCTCGAGCGACGGCGTGACCTGGAGCGAGCCCGGCCAGGCCGAATACCGCCAGG
>JBJEUC010000297.1:0-2945 GCA_051883635.1 Candidatus Fimadaptatus sp. | reverse complement strand
AGCGCCGGTATCCGCTGCTGCCCGAGCCCACTCCCGAACCGACCGAGGAACCCACGCCTGCGCCGACTGCGGAGCCGACGTCCGCGCCCACCGAGGAACCCACCCCCGCGCCGACTGCGGAGCCCACTCCCGCGCCCACGGCCGCCTTCACCGGACAGCCGACGATCCGCCCCACGGCGACGCCCCGGCCCACCGTGCAGGCCACGCCCACGGCGCGCCCGACCGAGCGCGTGACGGCAGAGCCCACCCCGACGCCGATAGTCACGCCCGAGACGGTCTATCACACCAAGACCGGCAGCCGCTTCCACCTCATGCCCGACTGCGGCCGCACGCAGGGCGCGTCGCCCGACACCTGGGCAAATGCTGTGGCCGGCGGCTACAAGCCCTGCCCCGACTGCGTGGGCAAGGAGTATCCCGAGGCCGTGGCCGCGCTCGCCAGCGGCGCTGCGCTGCCCACGTCCGCGCCCACTGCCGCGCCCACGGCTTCCGCTCCCGGAGCGGTCACGCGGCCCGAGACGGTCTACCATACCCAGACCGGCAGCCGCTTCCACCTTACGCCCGACTGCGGCCTGACCAAGGGCGCGTCGCCCGACACCTGGGAGCATTCGGTGGCGGCGGGCTACAAGCCCTGCCCCGACTGCGTGGGCAAGCAGTACCCCGCAGCAGTGGCCGCGCTCAGCGGCGCGGCGAGCGTGGACCAGAACGCGCTCCTGTTCATACCCAATACGCCCACTCCCGTGCCCGAGGGCACGTTCATACCCGGCACGCCAGCGCCTGCGGCGACTCCTTCCGCGCAGCCCGACGCGGCCCCGACCGCGCAGCCCGACGGCACGACTGAGCCGCAGAGCGATGCGGCCAGCACGTTCGTATACTACGACGCGCAGCGCGGGCTCTACCATGTGGTGGAGGACTGCCCGCGCATGGATACCGGCGTGGCGCTCACGCTGGCCGACGCGCTCGAGCGCGGGGCCGCGCCCTGCCCCGACTGCGCCGCCGAGGACGCGGGCCTGCCCCGGTTCGTGTACCACGAGGAGGGCGGCAGGTACTATCACGCCAGCGCCGACTGCGCGCGGCTGCAGAACGCGGCGGTGGAGACGGCTGAGCAAGCCATGGCCAGCGGCGAACAGCCCTGCCCGGACTGCCAGCCGCAGCCGCTGGACGAGCTGTTGCCCGCCGGGACGGATGCGCGGCAGGTGACAGTGTACACCGGCGGCGGCAAGTATTACCATGCGTCCAGCGTGTGCGGCGCGATGACCAACGGCCAGCCCATATCGCGCGACGCCGCGATAGCGCAGGGCCAGAGCGAGTGCCCCTACTGCCACCCGGACGCGACGCCCACGCCCGCGCCCAGCTTCAGCGCCTTTGACCAGGAAATAGTGTATTACGCCAACGGCAAGTACTATCACAAGAGCAGCGTATGCGGCGCGATGACCAACGGCCAGCCGATGATGCGCGGCGAGGCCCGGGCGGCGGGCGCGGATGAATGCCCCTACTGCCATCCGGACGCGACGCCCACGCCCGTGCCCACCGCGACGCCTACGCCTGCGCCTACGCCCGCGCCCACGGCCGAGCCCACGCCCGCGCCTACTGCAGAGCCCACCGCAGAGCCTACCGAGGCTCCCACGGCTGAGCCCACTGAAGCGCCCACCGAGACTCCCACGGCGAAGCCTACCGAGGCTCCCACGGCCGAGCCCACCGCCGAGCCCACCGCTGACCCGGACGGCGGCCCCACGCCGATACCGACGATAGAGCCGCGCTGGACCGCAGCGCCCACCGCCGCGGCAACGGCGCAGGCCACGCTGGAGCCCGCTCCCGAGGCCAGCCAAAGCCCGCTGCCCACGCCCTACTACGACCCCGAAAAGGGCCTGCAGCTGGAGCAGGAGTACGTGTACATGAGCGAGGCGGGCGCGTACTACCACCGCAGCGCGGACTGCGACCATGAGGGTGACGCGCAGCTGGTGCGCGTGCTGCGCCAGGTGGCGCTGGGCCTGGGCCTTGAGGACTGCCCCGAGTGCCGCCCCAACGAAGACCTGGAGCTGCCTTACGCGATAGTGTACCAGGCTGAGGACGACGAGTACTTCCATGCGCGCGAGACCTGCGAGCATCTGGCGCTGGATTCCACGCTCATGCTGCTCAGCGACGCGGTGATAGAGGGCCGGCTGCCCTGCCCGTACTGCGTGACCGAGCTGCCCGAGGCGGTGGCGACCATCTCGCCGGACGGGGACGCGGAGGGCGTGGTGCGCTGGGTGTACCGCACGCTCAGCGGCGGGTATTACCACAGCCGCGCGACCTGCTCGGGCATATACAGCCCCTACCTGGTCAAGCTGCAGGACGCCGAGGACGCGGGGCTCAGGCCCTGCCCGTACTGCGAGAGCACGGATGCGGCCCCCGGCGAGAACTGACCGGAATACGACTGAACGCGGGCGTTCGGACAGCGGCTGTCCGGACGCCCTTATTGGAAAACCTCGGTGGGCCTAATGCCCTGACGGGCCTTTATCGTGTCCGGCGGTGTGTGGGCCGGACATGCGGCGATGTTCGCGGCGGGTAATCCCATTCCCGGGGCCAAAGTTGTTGCTATGCGGTTTCTACGCCCGGAAATCAGAAGGAGCTTTGCATAAGCTGTGTGTGAGGGAAGCGGCGGGGGAGTTTGCATGCGTTTGCTCTGAACGGCTAAGCAGCCTTGGCGGGCCTAATGCCCTGATGAGCCTTAATCATGTCCGGCGGCGTGTGCCCCGGGCACGCTGCGACTGTTGCAGCGGGGAATCCCATTCCCGGGGCCAAAGTTGTTGCTATGCGGTTCCCGCGCCCGGAAATCAGAAGGAATTTTGCGGAATCCGGCATGAGTGTGACAGCGGGCGTTCGGACAGCGGCTGTCCGGACGCCCCTTGCGTTAGTGTCTTTAGACAGTTGAGCGAAGCGAAACAGGTAACCACCCGCTATGCGGG
>JBJEUC010000296.1:0-2950 GCA_051883635.1 Candidatus Fimadaptatus sp. | reverse complement strand
CATCAAATTGTCCATTCGTCACACCTCCGTGTCATGGCGCGCGCGGGCAAGGCCGCGGCCTGCGGCGCGCATCAGCGCCGGATGAATACCGGCTATGTAGTAGGTGATGAGGCCGTATTTTACCATGGACTGCCACAGCGCGCCGGGCGTGCCGGCCAGCGCGGCTCCCAGCGCCTGCCTGAGCACAAACACTATCGCCAGCCCCGCGACCGACAGCGGCAGGCTCAGGCGCAGCGGCAGCAGCTTTTCCTCATGCCGGGCATCCAGGTACATGCCTATGGCAAAACCGCACAGCGCGCCCGCGACCATTACCAGGTCCTTCAGCATATCCGCAGGCTCGCCCGCCATGTACTGCGCAAAGCATATCGCCGCTATCACCAACGAGCCCGCCGTGCCGCCGATAAGCACGCCGCGCATGTAGTGCGGACTGCGCTCGGCGCGGTCGAGCAGGCGGTTTATCACGAGCGTGACCGCCACGCTGAGCGCGCAACCCACGATAACGTCCAGCGGCGTATGCACGCCCAGATACATGCGCGAGAGCATCACCGCGGCCATCGCCGCCGCTCCGGCTATGGCGACCCAGCGCCTGCGAAACAGGAGCGCCAGCGAGGTAAACAGGCAGGCTGCCGTCTGCGAATGGCCGCTGGGGAAGGAATATCCGGTGGCTCCGGCCAGGGCGCTTTCGGCGGGAGTAAGCCGCCCGTCCAGCACCCAGGGGCGCGGCACGGCGAACGCCACCTTGAGCAGCTGGTTCACCAGCCCCGAACCGGCATAGGCTATGGCCAGGCGCAGCGCCGCCCGGCGGCCGCACATCCACAGCAGCGCGCACAGCGCGGCTATCATCATTATATCCGATCCGAGGTAGGTTATTATTCCGAATATGCGCTCACCCATGGGCGTGCGCAGACCTTCCAGCAGATGCAAAAACTCCATCAGGCGCCCTCCATGCAATAATATCGTCACATGTATTGTAGCATTAATTGCCCGTTTGTGCAATGTGAATGCGCTATTCTTGTTGCAGGCGGGCAATGCAGGCAAGGCCGCGCAGCCTGAGCGCCACACGGACTGGCACAGGCAGAGCCTTGCATCCGAACGCTGCCTGGCGCGGCGCAGGCAAGCCGCGCAGCTGGACCATCACCCACGCGTGCATGCCGCGCCGCCCGAGCGCCACACGGCCCGGCGTGGGCAAGCCGCGCAGCCGGAACTCAGCGCCACGCATAGTCTGCAATCATCTCCGCGCGCCCGCAACGCGGCCCGTCTCCAGCGCAACTCAAAACGTTGAATCCGATGTCACATTGAAGCCATATTTCTGTATTGTAATTTAAGCAAACACATGAGATAATATATTCAACCACGATGACGCCGGTGCGGGGCAGGTGCCTCCCGGCGCGAATTGAAGGGACGTGATTGCTGATGGACAACCGCATAGCGATAATTACCGACAGTGCGTGCGATCTTTCGGAGGAATATGTTCGTGAAAACGACGTCTACGTACTCCCGCTGCGGCTGATATACTCCGACGGGGAATATCGCTGCGGGCGGGATATATCCGGCGCGGAGGTGCTGGAGCGCCTGCCGCGCGAGGTGCCCTCCACATCTCAACCCAGTCCGCACGACATAGAGGAGATATTCGCGTCGCTGCGCGAGCGCGGCATCAGCCGGGCGGTGTTCGTACTGATATCCAGCGGCCTGTCGGGCACGTACAACATGGCGCGCCTTGCGTGCGAGGCGCATCCCGACATAGAAGTTGAGCTGTTCGACAGCCGCTATCTGTCCATGTGCCTGGGCTACTTTGTCATGCGGGCCGTCGAGCTGCGCAGCGAAGGGCTGGAGTTTGGCCGCTATGCCGAAGCGCTGGAGGCCTACCGGCCGTATGTCAAGGGGTACTTCTACGTGCCTACGCTTGACTACCTCATCCGCGGCGGCCGCATAGGCCTGGTGGCGGGCACGGTGGGCAAGCTGCTCAACATCAAGCCGATAATCTCCTGCAACTCCGAGGGGCGTTATTACACCATGAGCAAGGCTCCCGGCGCGCGCAGGGCGCTTACGCGCCTGTGCGAGCTGGCGCGCGACATAGCTGGAGGCGCGGAGTGCGACGTGAGCGTGCTGCACGGCTGCGCGCCGGAGGACGCGCGCCGCGTGCTGGAGGGCATAAGAGCATGTGCGCGGTGCGGCACGAGCGCCTGTGCGAGCTGGGCGCGTCATTGCTGGTGCATACCGGCCCGGGGATGCTGGCGGTATGCATGCGCCTGCTTACGGGCAACACGGCCGTGGCGGATATCTGAGTTACAAAATGCATGGACGTGTTTTGTATTCATTACAGGGCGATTAAAAGTTGAATATGCCTCCGCAAAATGGCGCTGGAGACTGAATCCTTAATACGGCCGTGGTATAATGTACACATCAATACCATAAAGTTGGTGAATATCATGGCAATCCGTTACAGACATGACGCCCGTTCCACAAAAGAGGCCGACGGCGTCAGAACGTGGGGACAGCGATTGCGACAGAACCTCGCCCGCATGAGCAACGAGAATTACGGCTCGGACATGCTCGGGGATGAAGCCGAGCTCGCAGCCGACGACCCGCCGGGTGAATTGCGAACAACGGAGGAACCGCATATAGCGGCCAGACCCGACTGGCTGCCGCTGAGCGAGAGCGAGTACGACCTGATGCGCAGGGCGCTGATCCGTCAGACGAGCGCCGCGCGGGTGGAGCAGGGCTACGCGCATGCACTCGACGTTGCGGGCTGGTGCGTGCGCGTGGCCAGGAAGCGTTCGCTGGACGAGCACATAGCCTGCCTGACGGGCTTTTTCCACGACGTATATTACTACGCGACGGGCCTGCGCCCGCTGCACGCGCTCAACTCCGCCGAGCAGGTGGAAAAGCTGCTCGCGCGCTTCAGCGACCTGGGCGAGGATGAGCAGCGGCAGATCTGCCATGTGATACT
>JBJEUC010000295.1:0-2954 GCA_051883635.1 Candidatus Fimadaptatus sp. | reverse complement strand
CTGCAAGGAAGCAATTTCTTCTCCGGGGGGCAAGCTCCCCTACGAAGAAATTGCCGCGCATCCGGCGTACACGCCGCCGGATGCGATTGAAGCTCGAGAGGGCTGCGGCCCTCTCGAGCTCTCCCAGGTTATTGACAGACAGCGCGCCCTCCCGGCTTCGGGAGGGCG
The DNA here is from genome assembly GCA_051883635.1 of Candidatus Fimadaptatus sp. GTDB lineage: Bacteria > Bacillota > Clostridia > Christensenellales > Aristaeellaceae > Fimadaptatus. The sequence goes on along the minus strand of JBJEUC010000295.1, from coordinate 2,786 downwards.
CTGCTTGCCAAGATGGGCTTTGGCGGGGGAGGTATGAGCGGCGCAGGCTCATCACCGGAGAAAACCGCCGGGCTGCATGTATATACGCGGCGGGGAGCGACTGCGTATTGTGAGCGATGTTGGCCCTTTCGCGCATTGGTTGAGCATATGCGACAGACAGCGCGCCCTCCCGGCTTCGGGAGGACGCTGCTTGCCGTAACCCCCAAGAGCACCAGGGGATGGTGCTCATCACCGGCAACACATATTCCGGGGACGTTGCGCTGCCCGGAGGTCCATTTCCCCTGAGCAAAGCGCCCTGTTCCGAAGCGCGCGGCGCTCACGCGGAAGGGTGCGGGCCGGGGTCTGCCAGTGCCTCGTCCGGCGGCGTGCCGGGGGCGCTGTCAGGCGTCCGGGGCGTTGCGGGCGCTGTATTCCGCGATGTTGCGGCACATGCTTTCGCTTACCTCGAGGAAGCGGTCGATGTCGCCGCGCGGTATGCCGCGCATGAGCAGGGCCAGGAAGCTGCGCTGCGCCGCGTGCAGACGCTGGGCGGCGGCGGCTCCGCCGGTTATCGAGAGCAGCTGGCGGCGGCGGTCGGCGGGGTCGGGGACTACGGATATCATGCCCCGCTTTACCAGCGGCTCCACCGCGCGCGACACGTAGGCCTTGGAAAAGCCGCGGTAGCGCGCCGCGTCGTGCGCCGTGTTGAGCGTGGGGTTGTTGTACAGAAACAGCAGTACGTCGGCCTCGGGCCGGGTGAGGTCGCACTCCTCGGCCGCGCGCGAAATGAACTCGTCGTACGTCGCGCGCATCAGCCGGCTGGACTTTACAATGCGCGTTATGAGCGAATCGCTCTCCATATTTTCTTAACCTCCGATAGTTGAAAGGGCAACTATTCTGCGATATACTGATATCGCTGTCGATTATACAACATTGGGCAAACTTAGTCAAGGAGCTGAGAAACTTGCAGGCCAGGGATACCGAACGGCTCGGCACGGAAAGTGTGGGCAGGCTGCTTTTGAAGCTGTCCCTTCCGGCGATAACCGCACAGATAATAAACATGCTCTACAACCTCGTGGACCGCATGTACATAGGGCATATGGAGGGCACCGGCAAGCTGGCGCTCACGGGCATGGGCGTGTGCCTGCCGCTGATAATGGTGATATCGGCGTTCGCGGCGCTGGTGAGCATGGGCTCCGCCTCGCGCGCGTCGATATATCTGGGCAAGGGCGATGTGGAGTCCGCCGAAAGGACGCTGGGCAACTCGGTCACGCTGCTGTTTCTGATAGCGCTTGCGCTTACCGCGATACTGCAGCTGTTTGCCCGGCCGCTGCTTCTGATGTTCGGCGCGAGCGAGAACACGATAGGCTTTGCGCTGGACTACATGCGCATATACAGTCTGGGCACGCTGTTTGTGCAGTTCACGCTGGGGCTGAACGCCTTCATAACCGCGCAGGGCTTTTCGCGGGAGAGCATGCTCACGGTGGTGATAGGCGCGGTCATAAACATAATACTGGACCCGGTGTTCATATTCGGGCTGAACATGGGCGTGCGCGGCGCGGCGCTGGCGACCGTAATCTCGCAGTGCGTGTCCACGATATGGATACTGCGCTTCCTGACCGGACGGCGCACCACGCTGCACATAAGGCGCGAGTGCCTGCGCCTGGACATGAAGATAATGGGCCCCTGCCTGGCGCTGGGGCTGGCCCCGTTCATAATGCAGTCCACGGAGAGCCTGCTCAGCATTTGCTTCAACTCCTCGCTGCTTAAGTACGGCGGCGACCTGGCGGTGGGCGCTATGACGATACTCACCAGCGTGATGCAGCTGATAATGCTGCCGCTCACCGGCCTTACGCAGGGCTCGCAGCCCATAGTCAGCTACAACTTCGGCGCGCGCAACCCCGGCCGCGTGCGGGAGGCGTTCAAGCTGCTGCTCACCTGCTGCGCTGTGTACGCCACGGCGCTCTGGGCCTGCGTGATGATCGCGCCGCAGGCATTTGCACGGCTGTTCAGCAACGACGAGGAGCTGATAGCCTTTACGATGCGCGCGCTGAGGATATACATGGCGGCGGGCATGGTGCTGGGCGTGCAGGTGGCCTGCCAGCAGACGTTCATCGCGCTGGGCAACGCGAAGAGCTCGCTGTTCCTGGCGCTGCTGCGCAAGGTGATACTGCTGATACCGCTCATATACATAATGCCCGCGTTGATGGCGGACAAGACCACGGCGGTGTTCATGGCCGAGCCCGTGGCCGACGTGATAGCCGTGAGCACTACCGCGATACTGTTCTTCACCCAGTTCAGGCGGCTGCTGCGCGATATGGAGGCCGGGAAGGCAAGGCAGCCCGGGTAAAACGCGGTATTCCGTTTTTGCAGCGTATATGCACGCGGGCATATGCAGAGATGGCGCGAAAAGCTGTCGCCCGGCCGCCCAGGGCCGCCGGGCAACAGCTTTTGTTTTGGAAAGGTCATGGCCAAAGGATAGATATGCCCAAAGCCGGTAATATGGAAATTCGCCCCGGAGTGCGGTCCGGGAGCGCCTCACGCAGCACACTTAACACGAAAAGTCAAGACCGAACATAATGTCAAATCTCGCCCGGGTCGATTGACAGCGGGGCAGCGGGGCCATATAATAGATTCCGTCGCAAAAGCCATCGGCCGATCGCTAAGCTCGGGTCACACGGGCGCTTGGGTTTCGGCCGCAAATTTTGTGCGGAAAGCGGCGTCAGCACGATTCAAACCGGGGCGGAGAGGGTATATCGTTGTTAGACAAGCCTAATCACGGCGTTAATATATTCGGAGGCGATGGA
>JBJEUC010000294.1:0-2958 GCA_051883635.1 Candidatus Fimadaptatus sp. | reverse complement strand
CGGGCCCGCCGCGTCGGCCCGCGCCGCGCGCTCCCGCCGGACGAAACAGCAGTCCCGCGCCGGACAGCGCCGACGCGGGACCTGCATCCGTCATTCCTCCCCCTCAAACAGCATCGGTATGAACCGGCGCGTCCATTCGCCCCAGAACGCCATGTCATGGCTGCCCGCCGATTCCTCATACGTGTGGCTGACGCCCCGGCTCACCAGGAAGTCGTGGAACACCCGGTTGTGGCTGAGCAGGAAGTCCTCCGTGCCTATCGCGATGTACATATCGGGCAGTTTGCGGCCGCTCGCGAGCAGCTCGTCCACCAGCACCTCGGGGTTGTTGCGGCTGCGCTCGACTGCCTCCAGGTCGCCGAAGCACTCGCGGTAGTATTCGTAATTGGCGTGCGAGTCGGGCTCGCCGGGCTGCATGTGCGCGCGGGAGTGTATGATGATGGCCGGCGAGAGCGCCACCGCCTTGCCGTAGGTCTCCGGGCTGGCCAGCGCGGCCCGGAGCGCGCCGTAGCCGCCCATCGACAGGCCCATTATGTAGGTATCCCCGGCGCTTTGGCACAGGCCGAAGGTCTTGCGCAGATACCCGGGCAGCTCCTCGGTCAGGAACGTGCCGTACTGATGCCCCGTGGATATGCCGTCCACCCAGAAGCCGTTTTCGCCGTTGGGCATGACTATCGCGAAGTTGTACAGCGTCGCCAGGTGCTCCGGTATCCAGTTGCCCGCCGCGCCCGTATAGCCGTGCAGCAGCATGATGGTCTTCATCGGCCGGCCCTTGCGCTTCTGCTCGGGCTGCCAGCTGTCGTTGAAGTCGTTGGGTATCAGCATCTTGAACTGCACCGGCCGGCGCAGACAGTTGGAATAGAACTCTATCGTAAGATTTGCCATTTGCGTATCCTCCTCATATCGCTCGTTTGCCGCCGGGCCCTGCCGCCCGGAAGCCCTGCGCGCGCCCGGCCACATGGCGGGCGCATATGCCACACATCCAGAATAACACTTTTTATCCAATACTTCAACAGTTTATGCACGAAACGTCCGAATCGGCGTCTCATTCCTCCAAACGCGCGCCCGTCCGCTTCCAAATCTTGACATTTTTACCAAAGTGTGATACCGTTTGCTAATGAACATGCCCTGCGAAACATCTGCCTGAAAGGAGAACATATCAATATGGTGCACATATATCCCGTGCTCCCGGACGAGCCCCTGTACGACGGATATTCCGTACTGCTCGACGGCGAAGATCTGCCAGTCCTTGAGGCCCGCTGCTCCGCGATGCCCTTCAACCGCCGCTGGCCCGGACATCAGCGCCAGATAGAGCAGAGCGAGCTCTGCGGCATGGTGCGCTTCTGGTTCGAGGGCGAGGCCACTCTGACCGTGACCGCCGCCCGGGACTTTAAGCGCGCCGAGCTCCGCCCCTCCTCCCGCGGGGTCGAGCTGCGCCGGGACGGCCACACCCTGACCTTCACCATCACCCGGCCGGGAGGGTACTCACTGGAGCTGGACGGCTACCACCACAACCTCCACATATTCGCCGACGCAAGGCCCACCGGCGCTCCCGCGCCCGGCCGCGACCTGCTGTACTACGGCCCGGGCCGCCATGAGGCCGGTATAGTGCAGCTCCATTCCCACCAGACCGTACTGATAGACGAGGGCGCCGTGGTCTACGGCTGCTTCCATGCGGACGGCTGCGAGGACATCGAGATCGTCGGCCGGGGCATACTGGACAACAGCCACAACGTGGAGAAGATACTGTTCGAGGTCGATGAGCTTGGCGGCGGCGATTTCGACGTGGGCAACAGCAAGCGCGAGCACACCATCCACCTGCTTAACTGCAAAAACGTCCGGCTGGATGGCTTCGTTATACGGGATTCGCTCGTGTACAACGTCGGCCTCTGGGGCTGCGAGGACATCGATATCCGCGACCTGCGCATCGTGGGCTGCTGGCGGTACAACTCCGACGGCATAGACTTCCACAACTGCCGCCGGGGCCATGTGCAGGGCTGCTTCGTGCGCACCTTCGACGACTCCATCTGCTACAAGGGCCACGACGGTTGGCCCGCCTATTGCGAGGACATAACTGTCGAGGACTGCGTGGTCTGGTGCGACTGGGATCACTGCCTGGAGATAGGCGCGGAGTGCTGCGCCCGGCATATGCGCCGCCTGGTGTTCCGCAATATCGACGTGATACATTCCCTCGACGTCGCGCTGAACATAGGCAACGTGGACTACGGCACCGTTTCGGACATACTGTATGAGGACATCCGGGTCGAGTACGACCCGGTCCATCAGAAGCCCCAGCTGCAGCGCACCGACGAGGCCGGGTTCCAGACAGACCCGAACAGCCGCTGGCTGCCCCAGCTCATGAACTGCGCCATCATCTTCCACCCGGAGTACAGCGAGAACAAGCCTGAGCGCGGCCATATCCGCGACGTGACCTTCCGCAACATCCGCGTCACCGCGCCTGCCATGCCCCCCAGCCGCTTCAGCGGCTTCGACGCGGAGCATATGACCGAGAACGTACTGATAGACGGCCTGTACCTAAACGGCCGGCGCGTGACCTCCCTTGAGGATGCGAACGCCAGCGTCGGCGACTTTGCCCGGAACGTCCAGCTGCGGTAAGCGCCGCATGCCCCTCGGATAAAGCAACCGGCACGGTCATTTGGCCGTGCCGGTTGAGCGAGTGGGGGATTTACGCAGACGGTCTTCATGCCGGAGCCGGTATGGGGTCAGCTCCTTGCCGGCATCGCGGTGGGGGTGCATCCGTAGCCGCTCCTGCGAAGCGTGGCCCGGGCAGCCTTCCTACTCTCCTCCCTCCCCATTCATCTCCCCCTGCCCGCAGTCATGGCCGCTGCTGCGCCACAGCTCCTCGGCCACGGGCGCCCAGTTCTCGGCGGCGCGCACGCACTTTGCGCTCAGCTCGCGCACGTCCTCGGGGTTCTCCAGGTCGGTGGAGTGTGCGCCGGA
>JBJEUC010000293.1:0-2964 GCA_051883635.1 Candidatus Fimadaptatus sp. | reverse complement strand
TGCCTGACGCCGACGAGCACGGGCTGTATCCAGCGCACCACCGGTATCTTGCGGCCGGGGCCCGTCCAATAGGTCGCGTAATGAGCGCGGCGCACATGCGGAGCGGGCGAAGCGTGGTGGCCGGGCGCGGAGCCTGCGGCGGCCGGATCGGCCTGCAAGGCCTTGCGGATAGCGGCGCCGATGCGGATGCCCACCTGATACGAGGTCATCTTGACGGGCAGCGGCACGTCGGAGGGCTTATCGGGCGTGGACACGCGCGGCGGGCGGGACGTTATGCAGCGCGTCTCCGCGTTATCGGCGCAGAGGTAGAGCAGCAGATATTCGGTTGCGTCAGCCTATCCTGCTGCCGTCGGCGAAGTCGCCGCCCACGGTCACAAGGCCCAGCCTGCCCTCGGCGTCCTCAGCGCACAGTATCATGCCCTCGGACAGTATGCCGCGCAGCTTGGCGGGCTTGAGGTTGGCCACGACCACAACGGTCTTGCCCACCATCTCCTCGGCGGTGTAGTGCCTGGCGATGCCGCTCACAACGGTGCGCTCGCTCTCGCCCACGCGCAGGCGGAGCTTGAGGAGCTTGTCGGACTTCTCCACCGGCTCGGCGGCAAGCACTTTGGCCAGGCGCAGGTCGAGTTTGGCGAAGTCGTCTATCGTTATCAGACCGTCGCCGGCGGGCTCGGCCTTGGCGGCGGGCTTTTCGGCCTTGGGCTGCTTTTCGGGCTTGGCGGCGGGCGCGGGCGCTTCGTCCTTGTGCTCGGGCAGCATGGCCTGCAGCTCCTTCAGCTCCTTGTCCACATCCAGGCGCGGGAAGAGCGCCGCGCCCTTGTGTACCTGCGTGCCGGGCTTGAGCCCGCCGAAGGCGGCCGCTGAATCCCAGGTCATGAGCGCCTCGTCGGTCACGCCCAGCTGTTCGAATATGCGCCCGGGCGTGCGCGGCATGAAGGGCGAAACGTAGACCGCGATTATGCGCACGCACTCGGCCAGCGTGTACAGCACGGTGCGCAGGCGGGGCAGGCCCTCCTCGCTGCGGCCCAGCACCCAGGGCTGGGTCACGTCGATGTACTTGTTGCAGTCGCCCACCAGCCGCCATATCTCGCCCAGGGCGTTGTTGGGCTGCATGAGATCCATGTACTTCTCGATAAGCGCGGGCAGGCCCTTTACGCGCTCCAGCAGCGGCTGCTCGTCCCCGGTCATCTCGCCCGGCGCGGGCACCTCGCCGCCGAAGTACTTCTCTATCATGGCCACGGTGCGGCTGACGAGATTGCCCAGGTCGTTGGCCAGGTCGGAATTGATGCGCGCCAGCAGCGCCGCCGTGGAGAACTCGCTGTCCGAGGCGAAGTTGGTCTCGCGCAGCAGGAAGTAGCGTATCGCGTCCGAGGAATAGCGCTGGCACAGCACCACCGGGTCGACCACGTTGCCCAGCGACTTGGACATCTTGACGCCGTCAAACACCAGCCAGCCATGGCCGAATATCTGCTTAGGCAGCGGCAGGTCCAGCATCTTGAGCATGATGGGCCAGATTATCGTATGGAAGCGGATTATCTCCTTGCCCACTATGTGCTTGTCGGCGGGCCAGTACTTCTCAAACAGCGACGGATCCTCCGAAGCGTAGCCCAGCGCGGTAATGTAGTTGGACAGCGCGTCCAGCCACACGTATATCACGTGGCGCTCGTCTATCGGCACCGGTATGCCCCACTTGAACGAGGAGCGCGATATGCACAGATCGTCCAGGCCCGGGCGCAGGAAGTTGGCCAGCATCTCGTTGGCGCGCGAGGCGGGCTGTATGAAGTCGGGGTGCTGCTCGATGTACTCAATTAGCCAGTCCTGATACTTGGATATGCGCAGGAAGTAGGCCTCCTCCTGCACCTTCTGCACCGGGCGGCCGCAGTCGGGACAGTTGCCGTCCTTGGCCTGGGTGGGCGTCCAGAAGGCCTCGCAGGGCGTGCAGTACAGTCCCTCGTAGGTGCCCTTGTATATGTCGCCGCGCTCGTACAGCTTCATGAATATCTGCTGCACGGCCTTTACGTGGCGCTCGTCTGTGGTGCGGATGAAGTCGGTGTAGTCCACGTCCATCAGCTTCCACAGTTCCTTTATGCCGGCGACTATCTCGTCCACATACTGCTGCGGCGTCACGCCCGCCGCCTTGGCCTTGTTCTCTATCTTCTGGCCGTGCTCGTCGGTGCCGGTCAGGAAAAACGTGTCGTATCCGGTCTGCTTCTTGAAGCGCGCCATCGCGTCGGTCGCCACGGAGCAGAACGTATGGCCGATATGGAGCTTGGCGCTCGGATAGTATATCGGCGTGGTTATGTAGTACTTCTTTGCCATGGGACAATGCCTCCTCGCTATAACTGTCGGCGATAAAAAAGCCCCTTCCGAATCTCTTCGGAAGGGACGAATCATCGCGGTACCACCCTTGTTTCCGGCCGGGGCCGGACTCTTTGACGGAGCGGGAACGCATTCCCGCGCCGCACAGGCATTAACGCTGCCTCACGCCCGCGCCTGACTATTCGACGCCGGGGCTCCGGGGCCATGTTCACGCGCTGCCCGACGGCCGGCTTGCACCCTGCCCGGCTCTCTTGACGCCTGCCTGCGCGCTACTCTTCCCTTCATCGCCGTTAAAATATTCGTTTAAAAGTATAGCACCGCGCCTGCGCATTGTCAATCGCGGGCATATAAATTTACAGCGCGGCCGGGCGGCGCTCACTCCAGCCTTGTGAACGCGACCTTCTGCTCCTTAAGCGATACCTTCTCCACCCGGCAGCCGTATCCCTCCAGCTCCCTTTTATACTTAAGAAAGGAGTGGTCGATGGGCAGGCCCGCGATGCTCCGTATCTCCTCAAACGTAAGCTCGAGCGTCCGGCCCGCGCTGCGCCGCACGTATTCCCACAGCGCGTCGTATTTGCTCATTGCGCTCTCCCTCCCTGGCGAAAGGCCCTGCCCCGGGGCCCTGGCAGCATAATCTTCCGGCCA
>JBJEUC010000292.1:0-2980 GCA_051883635.1 Candidatus Fimadaptatus sp. | reverse complement strand
TATGGACCCGGGGCGACATTACCACCGTGCTGATAATTGCCATAACGGCGGCGGGCCTTGTGGGGCTGCTCATCGCGGTGACGGTAATGCGCCGGAGGAAGAAGCGCGAGCGCGCCGAGGCCAATGATGCGCGTTCAGACAGGGAAGCCTGACGCCCGGGAAAACGCGCCAGGCTGAACAGGGAGGAGATGCACAGTGCAGCAGAATCCGCAAAGCCAGAACCAGAATGCGCCTGATGCGGGCCAGAACTATCGCTATGCGCCGGATCAGGGCGTTCGACGGCTGAGGGTCAGCGATCTGCTCTTTGCGATACGCAAGAGGCTGGTGCTGATACTGATATGCACCGCCGTGGGGCTGGTGCTGGGCATCATACTGGGGTTCGTGTCCTACCTGCGGGGCGAGATGAGCAAGCAGTACCTCATCACCACGTCCATAGCGGTCACGTCCCAGAACGCCAACGGCATGTTCACCAGCGACTCCAAAAACCCCGGCTCCACCGATATCCACCTGGCGGAGGACATGGTGGACGCGGTGATCTACGTCATCCGCAGCGACCGCACGCTCAACGCGGCGGTGGAGCGGCTGAACCTGATAGGCGTGTCCACAAAGGACATCTACAACAACCTGCGGGTCACGCAGTACAACGAAACGCAGATAATCGAGCTGAGCCTGTACTGGCGCAGCGCGCAGGAGGGCATCTCGATACTGACGGCCATCAACCAGGTGGTGCCCGATATACTGATAAGCACGCTCAAGATAGGCAGCGCCTCGGTGATAAACGAGCCGCGCTCGCGCTACATAATCGGCGGTAGCCTGAACGCCAGCATGTGGGTGTTCGCGGCGATGATGGGGGCCATGCTGGGCGCGGGCTTCGCGGTGCTGGAGCTGCTGCTGCGGCCCACGCTGCTCAGCTCGCGCGACGTGCAGGACCAGCTGGGCCTGGAGCTGCTGGGCGAGATACCCGAGCGCAAGGCCTTCTTCCGCAAGAAGCGCAACCTGCTTTTCTGGGCCGACGAGGAGGACAGCGACCCGGTGGTGCTGGACAACTACGTGGCCATTGCCCACATAATACAGCGCCAGCTCAAGGGCATAGACAATGCCTGCGTGTACCTGACCTCCGCCAGCCAGAACGAGGGCAAGACCACGGTGGCCGCGTATCTGGCGGTAATGCTCTCGGGGCTGGGCACCCGGGTGCTGCTGCTGGACCTGGATACCCGCAACCCGCGGCTGGGCGGCCTGTTCATCAACAAGGTGGATTACAGCCACTCGCTCAACGCGCTCTACCGGGGCGATATCGAACTGGAGGACGCCGTCACCCACCTGACCGGCACGCTGGACATACTGCCCACGGTGCTGGAGAGCAAGCCCATCGCCATAGACGAGGCCATGTGCGGGCTGATAAGCAGCCTGAAGGCGCACTACGACGTGGTGCTTATCGACACCGCGCCCGTGGGCCAGGTGGCGGAAACGATGAGCCTGGGCCAGATAGTGGACACCGTGCTGTTCGTCGCGCGCTTTGACGGGGCCAGCATCGGGCAGCTGCGCGAGGCCCTGTACCGCATAGAGAAGAGCGGACGGCCGATAATGGGCTGCCTGTTCAACGGCGTGAAGTCGCTGCGCGCTGGAGTCCGCAGCGGCTACGGCTACGGATACGGCTATGGCAGCTACCACAAGAGCGCCCCCGCCCGCAAGCGCCCCCGCAGCAGGAAGAGCGAGCTGGAGCGCGAGTGGGAGGAGTGGGAGCGCAAGTCCGACGACAGCCTGCTTCAGACGGCGCGCAGCGAGTTGCAGAGCTATGAGCCCGCCGCCGGGCAGGAGGCCGGAACCGACGTCGCCGGACAGGAGACCGCGCCCGGGGCAGATGTCGCCGGACAGGATAATGTGCCTGTGGCCGACGCGCCCGCCGCGGAGCCGCAAACGGACGCTCAGGAGAAGGCCGGCGATACGCTGTCCGAAGAAAGGTGAGATAACGAGCAAATGTCAGGCGTGGAGGTATTTTTGTCCATACTTGTGATGCTGGCCATAGGCGCGGCGCTTTTGCAGGCGGTGAACGCACTGTTCGCCCAGGAGCGGCAGTATTACCGGAGCAACTACTACCGGGACCGGCTGATAGTGGACGCGGTCGTGGTAGTGCTGTACGCGCTGCTCGCGGCGCTGGTGGGCACGGTGTACGTCGCCTTCCGCTACGAGCCGCTGGTGCTGTACCTGACGATGCTGTGCCTGGTCGTCATTTCGGTGGCGATGATGCTCCGCTACATGCTGCGCTACCGGGCAAAGCTCGTGCGCGGCGCGCTGTGGGCGCTGCTGGCGTGGTTCGGGGCTGTACTCTATGTCACGCTGTTTTCCCGTATGGGCGACAGGGGCGGCTACGGCTCGGACATGACGCCCTTTCGCGGGGTATCGCAGGCCATTGCGGAGGGCTCGTTGGAGCCTATGCAGCACTTCTTCCTAAACATGCTGCTGTTCCTGCCCTTCGGCTACATACTGCCCTGCGTTGAGCCCAGTCACCTTGCGCGCATCAGCTTTGCCGCGCTGGGGGGCCTTGTCACCTCAACGGTGATAGAGACGGTGCAGATGGTGGCCGGACTGGGCTTTTGCGATATCGACGACATAATCGCCAACACGCTGGGCGCGGCCGTGGGCTATGGGCTGTACCGGCTGCTAATGCAGATACGCCGCAACTGGCGGCTGACGTGACGGCGCCCGGGGGAAGCGGTGGGCGCTGCCGGGGGTACAAATGAAAACGGGATATGGGGGATGGCTATGAACAAGTTAAGGAAGATGCGGGTCAGGGCGGTCAAGTGCCTGAATGTAGTGCTGATAGCCTGCACGTTCGTGCTTTTGTGGACGGCGGTTTTCCGGCAGAGCGAGTTTGCGGAGTTTACCGCCAGCCGAAGACTGCTCAGCATGGTGACCTGCACCTGTCTGTACATTTTCCTGGGCAGGACCTACGAGGCCTTTTCCCTGGGCACGGAGCGCG
>JBJEUC010000291.1:0-2983 GCA_051883635.1 Candidatus Fimadaptatus sp. | reverse complement strand
CACGCTCGGCGGCATCGCGCGGCGCTTCGGCGCCGATTGGCGGGAGCTGGCGCGCGCCAACGGCCTGCCCGACGCCGACCGCATCTACCCGGGGCAGCTGCTGCACACTTCCAGCACGCCCCTGAGCGCCCGGACGCGCTCCTTCACCGGCTACTGCGAGGTGCAGCCCGGCGACACGCTCGGCAGCATCGCGCGACGCTACGGTGCAAGCGCGGCGGGACTGCGCGCCGCAAACGCCCTGGACGCTCAGGCGGAGCCCGCGCCCGGCCGCATACTGCGCGTGCAGCCTGATTGAGCCGCTATGAAGGAAAACGCCCGCGCGCCGCAGAATCCTCCTATATCAAGCGCAGGGAGGCTATGCACATGGACGAAATAATGGGCAGCAGATATTTGGCCATCACCTCGATAATCAGGTACAATCAGATAGAGGTCGCGCACGACCGCTTTATCGGCAACGACGAATCTCAGATGGTATCGCTCGAAAACGCGCGCCGCTTCCGCGAGACGGTGCTCAGGGCCTATCCCGGCGGCTCCATCACCTGGGCGCTGAGCTACGGCGCGCTGACATCCGGGCAGGACAACTTCCGCGAGCTGCGGGACTACGTGAAGGAGTGCCACGCGGCCCTGGGCGACGACGTGACCTACTTCGTGGGCGGCTTCTTCGCCAATGCGTACAGCCCCATCGACAAGATAGACCGCGAGCTGGACGAGGCGCTTACGCTGCTCGAGCAGCTGATGGGCCCGGGATACCGGCCCCGGTCGGTGATAGCGGGCTTCCTGAGCAGCCGTAACCAGCAGTACCTGGCGCAAAGGCACGACATACACGTATGCCAGGGCACCATATGGAGCCAGTACTCGATAGACAATCAGGACGGCGACGGCTCGGTATGCTATCCCTACTACCCCTCGCGCGAGCACTTCTGCAAGCCGGCCCAGGGGCCGGAGGACTTCATAGACTGCGTATGCCTGGACGGCTGGAGCTGCGACTTCGTCTGCGCGCGCGAGAACGGGGCCGACTGGGAGTGCAACAGCCGCATGGGCGTGGGGCCGATAGAGACCATCATGACCTACGGCGACGACGTGGGCGTGGCCGAGCAGCTGGCCACCACCGCCTGCCACTTCGACGGCGGTTTTGCGCGCAACGGTTTTGCATACGTGCCGGTGATATGGGAGCTGAGCCTGATGGAGCTGCACGACCGCGACTGCCGGGCGCTGGGCGACTGGCTCACGCGCACCCATGAGCGCTGGCCGGATTCCTGCCTGCGCACCATGGGCGACATCGGCCTCATGTGGCGCGCCGCCAACCCCGACAACTCCCGCTTCGACTACCGCTTTGAGATGGGCGGCAGCGGCATAGGCGGCTCGCACCGCTGGCTGCGCGTCAAGTGGTACATGAACAGCGCCTTCCGCCTGGCCCTGCTCAAGGACCTGCGCGACGGCAGCGTGCGCGTGATCGACTTCACCGTGTATTCCGACCCGGCCCACGAGCCCGAAAGCGGAACCACTCGCAGCTGGAGCCTGATGGGCCGCATCAACCAGAAGGGCGTGCGCCTGCAGGACCGGCCCCGCGCGATAGATGAGCTGGGCGAGGACGCGCTCCGGCTCATCGAATCCCGCGGCATCGACCGGGCCGAGCTGGCCCTCTTCGAGCGCTGACGCCCGCCCCGGCGGCGCAGACCGCCTCCCTGTAGGGGTAAAACAGCGGTTGCAACCGCCGGTTGACACATCTCCAGCCCCGATTGGTGGCATGCAACCGGGCGCGAGGCTATAATTACGCCATGCAGCGGCCCCGGGCCGCGCAAATAACGCAGGATGAGGTGCAAGTACATGATTCTGGCTGACAAGATAGCAAGGCTCCGCAAGCAAAACGGATGGTCGCAGGAGGAGCTGGCCGCCCGCATGAACGTATCCCGGCAGGCGGTATCCAAGTGGGAGAGCGCGCAGTCCGCGCCCGACCTGGAGCGCATACTGCAGATGAGCGAGCTGTTCGGCGTGACCACCGACTATCTTCTCAAGGATTCGATAGAGGAGGAGGCCGCCTCCGACATCCCCTCCCCCGTGCGGCGGGTGACGCTCAGCGAGGCCAACGACTACCTCGACCAGCGCGCCGTCGCGGCCCGGCGCATCGCGCTGGCGACGTTCATGTGCGTGCTGTCGCCGATACCGCTCATGCTGCTGGCCGCGGCGTCCGGGATGCCCGGCAGCGGCATAAGCGAGATAGCCGCCGCCGGAACGGGGCTGATAGCGCTGCTTGCGATAGTGGCGGCAGCGGTGGCGATATTCATGCGCTGCGGCTCCCGCAACGCGCCCTACGAGTTCCTCGACAAGGAGGACTTCGACACCGAATACGGCGTGAGCGGCATGGTGAGCGAGCGCAGCAAGGCCTTCCAGAGCGCCTACACGCGCATGAACACGCTGGCCGCGTGCATGTGCATACTCTCGCCCGCGCCGCTGTTTGCGGGCATGTCGCTCGAAAACAGCTTCCTCACGGTCGCCCTGGTCGCGCTCACCCTGCTGATAGCGGGCGCGGGCGCGGCGCTGTTCACGCTGGCCGGCGTGCGGCAGGCCTCATACAAGCGGCTGCTGCGCGAGGGCGAGTTCAGCCGCGCCGAGCGCGGCCGCAACCGGATGCTGAGCGCGATAAGCACCGCCTTCTGGCTCACGGCCACGGCCGTTTACCTAGCCTGGAGCTTTGCGGACAACGACTGGAAGCTGACGTGGATCGTATGGCCCGTAGCGGGCGTGCTCTATGCGGGCGTGATGGCCGTGTGCAATGCGGTGGCGGCTCGCAAGGAAGGGTGATCGGGGGTGCGGCAGAGCGGCGCGTTCTTACGCGGCGCTCTGCCGACCGGGCAATGGGTTTTGCGGCGCTCTGCGTTCTTCCGTTGCCTTGCTGTTTTTTGGGGCGCATTCTTGCGCCTGTTTTGACTGCGGCAGCAGCCGCGTGGCTGCCTCCGGCGGCCAAGGAGGATTAGGGGGATTG
>JBJEUC010000290.1:0-12414 GCA_051883635.1 Candidatus Fimadaptatus sp. | reverse complement strand
CACCATCTCCTGCCCGGGCGCGGCGCCGCTGAGCGAAGCGCGCAGCGAGTCCACCGCGATGCGGCTGGCCACCTCGCCCGCCAGATGCCCGCCCATGCCGTCGCACACCGCGGCAAAGCTCTCGCCCCCCTCCGGTATGAGGAAGTTGTCCTCGTTGCCCGGACGCACCAGGCCCCTGTGCGTCACCGCATAGCATTTCATTTGCATTCCTCCTTGGCGGAGCCGCCTATGTACGCGCGGCGCAGCTGACCGCACGCGCCCTCGATATCGTCGCCCATCTCGCGCCGGCGCGATACCGATATGTGCAGGCGCTTGAGCTCGTCCTCAAAGGCGCGCATCTCGCCCTCGTAGGGCGCGCGCAGCTCGCGCTCGGGCACGTCGTTGAGCGGTATCAGGTTCACATGGCACTGCATCCCGCGCAGTTTGGCGGCCAGCTCGCGCGCGTGCTCGGGCGCGCAGTTCACGCCCGCCACCAGCGCATACTCGAATATCACGCGCCGGCCGGTCTTTTGTATGTAATGGCGGCAGGCGGCCAGTATGTCCTCCATGGTGTACTTGTTGGCTATGGGCATGGTGCGGCGGCGTATCTCGTCGTTGGGCGCGTGCAGCGATATGCACAGAGTGACCGGCAGGCCCTCCGCCGCCAGGTCGTATATGCGCGGCACCAGGCCGCAGGTGGACAGCGACACCCCGCGCAGCGACATGTGCAGCCCGTCCTCGCGGTTCATCAGCCGCAGGAACTTTATAACATTGTCGTAATTGTCCAGCGGCTCGCCGCTGCCCATCAGCACCACGTTCGATATGCGCGCGTCCTCGCCGTCCGTTTCACGCAGATGGCCGTTCACGGCCACTATCTGGCCCAGCAGCTCGCCGGGCGTGAGGTCGCGCACGCAGCCCTCCAGCGTGGAGGCGCAGAAGCGGCAGCCCATGCGGCAGCCCACCTGCGTGGACACGCACAGCGTGTTGCCGTAGTTGTAGCGCATGGTCACGCCCTCGACAATGTTGCCGTCGGCCAGTTCGTAGAGGTACTTCTCGGTGCCGTCCAGCCTTGACACCACCGAGCGCAGTATCCTCACGGGATTGGCCGCGCCCTCGGCGGCCAGACGCTGCCTCAGCGCCCGGGGCAGGTTGGTCATGCCGTCAAAGTCCACGCCGCGCATCAGCCACTGGTAAAGCTGCTTTGCCCGGAACGCACTCTCGCCCATCTCGCGCAGCCTGAGCGCCAGCTCCTCGGGCGTGAGGCTCATTAGGTCAGCCATAGACCGCTCCCCTCCCATGCAATCGTTCAGCGCCGCACCATGCGCGCGATGAAGAACCCGTCCACGTCGTCGCGGCAGCCCAGCAGCGTGAGCATGCCGTCCCGCACGCCCGCCCTGAAGCACTCGGGCACATACGCGCTCACATCGTCGAGCCTGAACTCCGGGTGCCTTTCAAGGAATGCGCGCACCACGTCCTGATTCTCGGAATCAAGCAGCGTGCAGGTGGAATACACCAGCGTCCCGCCCGGCCGCACGTAGCGCGACGAGTTGTCCAGTATCGCCGCCTGAATGCGCGGCAGCTCCTCCAGCTCGGCCTGCGTGATGTTGAGCCGTATGTCGGGCTTGGCGGCCACGACCCCCAGCCCCGAGCAGGGCACGTCGCACAGCACCGCGTCCATGGCCTGCTCCCAGTCTGGCACAAAGCGCGCCGCGTCCTGCTGGCGCACCTTTATCATGTCGTGGCCCAGCCGCGCGGCCAGCGCCCTTATCAGCTCCACGCGATGCGCGTGCAGGTCGCAGGCATATACGCGGCCCGCGCCCTGCATCAGCTCGGCCAGCGCCGCCGCCTTGCCGCCCGGCGCGGCGCAGGCGTCCAGCACCTGCATGCCCGGCCGGGGCGCAAGCACCTGCGCGCACAGCAGCGAGCTCTCGCCCTGCACGCTGAACAGGCCCTGACGATACAGCGCGTTCTTGTCCACAGCCCCCAGCCCGTACACGCGGTACGCGCCCGGCACGCGCGAGCGCTCGTAGCGCAGTCCCGCCGCGTCCAGCCTGCGCTCGAACTCCGCCGCGTCGATGCGCAGCGTGTTGGGGCGCAAAACGATGTGCCTGCCGCCGCGCCAGGCCAGTATGCGCTCGGCCTGCTCCGCGCCGTACTGATTGACCAGCGCCGCGCACACGAACCCGGGCATCGAGTATTCCACAGCCAGGTACCCCTCCAGCCCGTCCTCGCGCGCGGGCAGCTTCAGCTCGTCCCTGCGCCGCACGAAGTTGCGCAGCACACCGTTGACCATGCCGGTAGCGCCCTCAAAGCCCAGCGCGCGCGTGAGGCCCACCGCCTCGTCGCATACCGCGCTCGCCGGCACGCGCTCCAGGTACATGAGCTGGTAGAGCGATATGCGCAGCACGTCCAGCACCGGCTTTTCGGGCGCGCGCGCCATCAGCTGGCCCAGCAGCAGGTCTATCTTCGCCATGTGCTCCAGCGTGCCGTAGAAAACTTCGGTGGCCAGCGCCCGGTCGGAGGCGCTCATGTGCGCCTCGCCCAGCACCCTGTCCAGCGCCAGCCCGGCATACGCGCCCTCGCGCGTGACCAGCCCCAGCGCCCGGTGCGCCGCCCGCCGCGAGGGCGTGCCGTCCGCCACGCGCGGAGAGCTGGGTCTGCCCTGAGCCGGGCGGGAGGGGCGTCTGTTTTGAGCATTGCCATTAGACGGGCGGGCAGAGTGTATGTCGCGGCCTTCGCCCTGCATCGGGCGAGCAGGATGCTTATCCCGGCCCTCGCCCTGCGTCGGGCGGGTGAGATGCCTGTCACGGCCCTCGCCATGAACCGGGCGAGCAGGATGCTTATCCCGGCCCTCGCCTTGAACCGCATGGTTGGACTGCCCGCTCTGAACATTGCCATGAGACGAACGGACAGGCTGTTTATCCCGGCCCTCGCCCTGCGTCGGGCGGGTGAGATGCCTGTCGCGGCCTTCGCCCTGCATCGGGCGAGCAGGCTGCTTATCCCGGCCCTCGCCCTGAACCGCATGGCCGGACTGCCTGCTCTGAACATTGCCATGAGCCGAACTGGCGGGCTGCCTGTCGCGTCTCTCGCCCTGAACCGCATGGCCAGTCTGCCTGCTCTGAGCATCTCCCTGTGCCCGTCGGCCTTGCTGCTTATCCCGGCCCTCGCCCTGCATCGGGCGGCCCTCGGAGGCGCGCCGCGCCTGCCTGAGCAGCGCCTCGCGCGCGCCTTCCCTGCGCGTATCGTCAGCCATTGTCCACCTCCACGCCCAGCAGGGAGCCCACCGGCATGGGCTTGCCGTTGAGGTAGTCGCGCGCGCCCAGGCGCTTTGCGCCCGGCAGCTGCAGCTCGGTGAGGCTCAGCGCCCCCGCGCCGCAGCGCACTATCAGCCCCGCGCGCCGGTCGGCGGCCACGACCTCGCCGCAGCGCGCCGCCTCGGCCCCGGGCGGGCAGTCCACCGCCTGCGCGCGCCATATCTTGAGCACGCCGCCATCGATGGGCGTATATGCGCCCGGCCAGGGATTCACGCCCCGCACCTGATGCTCTATCTCACTGGCCGTGCGCGACCAGTCGATGAGCCCGTCCTCCTTGACCAGCATGGGCTGATAGGTGGCCTCGCTGTCGTCCTGCGGGGTGCGCACGAGCGTGCCCGCCTCCAGCTGCGCAAGCGTTTCCATGAGCACCTGCGCGCCGACCTCGGCCAGGCGGCCAGTCAGCTCGCCCGCCGTCTCGCCCGGCAGTATCCCGACCTCGCGCCGGATGAGCATGTCGCCGGTATCCACGCCCCTGTCCGTGAACATGGTCGTAACGCCGGTCACGCGCTCGCCCGCCATCAGGCACCGGTTTATAGGCGCGCTGCCCCGATAGCGCGGCAGCAGCGACGCATGCACGTTTATCGTGCCCAGCGGCGGTATCGCCAGCACCTTGTTGGAGAGTATCTGGCCGTAGGCCGCCGTGACGAAAAGGTCGGGCTTGAGCGCGCGCAGCGCGTCCAGGCCCTCCTGGCGGCGTATGCGCTCGAATTGCAGAACGTTCAAGCCCAGCTCCAGCGCCGCCTGCTTGACCTCGCAGGGCGCGAGCTTGCCCGAGCGGCCGCGCGGGCGGTCGGGCTGGCATACCACGCCCACCACCTGATATCCCGCACCCGCCAGCGCCCTGAGGCTGGGCACGGCAAAGTCCGGCGTGCCCATGAAAACTATGCGCAGACTCATCGTTACTCCTCGTCCTCGAATACTTCCTCGAGCATCTTGTCCAGGTACAGCGTGCCGTCCAGGTGGTCTATCTCGTGGCAGAAGGCGCGCGCCAGCAGCCCCGTGCCGGTGTACTCGCGCAGCTCGCCATTGCGGTCCAGCGCGCGCACGGTAACGGTCTCGGGCCGGGCGACCTTGCCGCGCCTTCCGGGCACCGACAGGCAGCCCTCCACGTCGACCACGTCGCCCTCGGTCGAAACTATCTCGGGGTTGATGAGCTCGTACAGCTCGTCGCCCACGTCCACTACCACCACGCGGCGCAGTATGCCCACCTGCGGCGCGGCCAGACCCACGCCGTCGTTTGCGTACATCGTCTGGCGCATGTCGTCCAGCAGCTCCAGTATGCGCTTGTCTATCTGCTTTACGGGGCGCGATATCTTCCTGAGCGTATCGTCGCCCTCCTTGACTATCCTGCGTATGGCCATTTCGATTACCTCCCAACAGCTATAATATACTGGATGGACTTATCTCCAGCGTGACCGCCGCTCCATCCCTGTCCTTCATGCGCTCCTGCTCCAGCTGGGCCATGAAGTCCAGCACCTCGTCCGAGGGACCGCGCGCGTAGAGCTTTATGAACACCTGCCAGCGCGTGAGCCCGCGTATAAGCTTGAGCGGCGCTTCCATCGCCCGCATCTGCACCACCTGCTGCTTCATGCGCGCGTCGGACTCCAGGAAGGCGTTCATGCGCTCCTCCAGCTCGCGCGCGGTGCGCTCCACCAGCGCGGAGTCGCGGCCCTCTATCAGCAGCCGCGCTATCACGGTGTAGGGCGGATAGAGCCCCTGCCGCCTGCGCCCGGATTCCTGGGTGAAGAACGCGCGGTAGTCCTGCGCCGCCGCCAGCTGTATGGCGTAATGGTCGGGCTCGTAGCTCTGCACAATGACCCGCCCGGGGCGGTCAGCGCGGCCCGCCCGGCCCGCGGCCTGGGTGATAAGCTGGAACGTGCGCTCGAACGCGCGGTAATCCGGCAGGTTGAGCGAGGTGTCGGCCGCTATCACGCCCACCAGCGTCACGCGCGGAAAGTCCAGCCCCTTGGCGACCATCTGCGTGCCTATGAGCGCCTGATTGTCGCCCGTGCCGAACTCATGCAGCAGGCGCGCGTGCGCGTCCTTGCCCGCGGTGGTGTCGGCGTCCATGCGCACCACCCCCACATTGGGGAACAGCGCCCTGAGCTCTTCCTCGACCTTCTGCGTGCCCACGCCGAAATACTTGATGTAGGGCGAGCCGCACTCGGGGCACACCGTGCGCGGAGGGCGCTCGGCCCCGCAGTAGTGGCAGCGCAGCAGGTTGTCGTACTGATGATACGTCATCGTCACGTCGCAGTTTTGGCACTTTTCCACATAGCCGCAGCTGCGGCAGCTGACAAAGGTGGAATAGCCCCGCCGGTTGAGGAACAGTATCGCCTGCTCGCCCGCGCGGAAGGTCGCGTCCAGCGCCTGCCTGAGCTCGCCCGAGAATATCGAGCGGTTGCCGCGCAGCAGCTCGCGCCGCATGTCCACCACGCTCACCTCGGGCAGTGCGCGGCGGTTCACGCGCTCGGGCAACTCGATGAGCGTGAGCCGGTTTTCGGGCCGGACCCCGGGCAGGGTGCGCATGTACGTGGCCACCGAGGGCGTGGCGCTGCCCAGCAGCAGCAGCGCGCCGCTCAGCTCGCAGCGCTTGCGCGCTATGTCCCGCGCGTCGTAGCAGGGGTGCTTGTCCGAAAGGTAGCTGCCCTCGTGCTCCTCGTCGATTATCACCACGCCCAGGTCCTCCACCGGGGCGAACACTGCCGAGCGAGCGCCTATCACCACGCGCGCTTCGCCGCGCCGTATGCGCCGCCATTCGTCAAAGCGCTCGCCCGCGCTCAGGCGCGAATGCAGCAGCGCGCACAGGTCGCCGAAGCGCAGCGTGAACTGCTCGGCCACCTGCGGCGTGAGCGATATCTCGGGCACGAGCAGTATGGCCGTGCGCCCGCGGGACAGCACCTCCTCGATGAGGCGCATGTAGACCTCGGTCTTGCCGCTGCCGGTCACGCCGTGCAGCAGGAACCTTTCGCCCGCGTCCAGCCCCGCCCGCAGCTCCTCAAGCGCGCGCGCCTGCGCCGGGGTGAGCGTGGGCCGCGCGCCGCTCAGGCCGCTTGAATACACGGCCGGCGCGCGCCGCCTCTCGCCCTCGCTCAGCTCTATCACGCCCGCCTCTGCGAGCTTGCGCAGCGCATCCGACGAGCCTTTGGGCAGCTGCGACACGGCCGCTTCTCCGCCCAGGTCGCGCAGCGTCTCCAGCAGCTCGCGCCGCCGGGGCGCGCGGGCGAGGCTCTCTATCGCCGCGTCCAGCTCGGGGCCGGTCGCCAGCAGCCTCGCGCGGCGCTCGGTGCGGGCCCGCACCCGCTCGCCGCGCATCTGCGCCGGTATCATCAGCCTCAGCGCCGCCGACAGCGTGCACTTGCAGTGGCCCTGCATGTAGCGCGCCAGCTCTATCTGCTCGCCGGTCAGTGCCGGATAGCTCTCCAGCGGGCGCGTTATGCTGCGCACGCGGGCGGGGTCCAGCTCGGTCTCCTGCCTGAAGCCTATTATGTAGCCCTCTATGCGCCGGCCGCCAAAGGGCACCTCCACGCGCATGCCCAGCTCGTACCCGCCCGCCGCGTCGTAGGTGAACACGCGATCCAGCGCGGCGCTGTTAATGTCGACTATCACATCCGCGTAGATGGCGCTCACCTCCCCTCATGCGCGCAGGACTACGCGCGCAGCTCCAGCACGCGGTCCAGTATCCTGTCCGCCGCCTCCCGCTTGGTCATCAGCGGCAGTTCGCGCGTGCTTTCGGCGTCTATCAGCGTGATTATGTTGGTGTCCACATCGAAGCCCGCGCCGGCCCGGGTCACGTCGTTGGCCACTATCAGGTCGAGCGACTTGCGGCGCAGCTTGCCCTGCGCGTTGGCCACCACGTCGTTGGTCTCGGCCGCAAAGCCCACCAGCGTCTGCCCGGCGCGCTTGCGCTCGCCCAGCGCGGCGGCTATGTCGGGGTTGGGCACCAGCTCCACCGTGAGCGTTTCGCCGGTGCGCTTTATCTTCATGGGGCTCACCTCGCGCGCGCGGTAGTCGGCGGGCGCGGCGGCCTGTATCACCACGTCGGCCAAGGCGTTGGCCATCACCGCGTCGTACAGCTCCTGCGTGGTCCTGATGCGCACGACGTTCACCCCCGCGGGCGCGTCCAGCGCCGCGGGGCCGCTTATCAGCGTCACGTCCGCGCCCCGCGCCCGGGCGGCCTCCGCCAGCGCGTAGCCCATCTTGCCCGAGGAGCGGTTGGTGATGAACCGCACCGGGTCGAGCGGCTCGGCGGTGGGGCCCGCCGTCACCACGACCTCAAGCCCCGCGAAGTCCTCGCGGGGCCTTAAGGCCTCGACGGCCGCTGCGACTATCTGCTCCGGCTCGCTCATGCGGCCCGCGCCGCTCGTGCCGCAGGCCAGCATGCCCACGCCCGGGGCTATCATGCGCATGCCCCGGCTTTCCAGCGTGCGGATGTTCTGCTGCGTGGCCGGGTTCTCCAGCATGGCGGTGTTCATCGCGGGCGCGATCAGCACCGGCGCGCGCGTGGCCATCACCGTGGTGGAGAGCATGTCGTCGGCAATGCCGCAGGCCAGCTTGCCTATTATGTTGGCCGTGGCCGGGGCGATTATGAACAGATCCGCGCGCTGGGCCAGGGCTATGTGCTCTATCTCCCAGGTCTGGATATTGGCAAACGTGTCCACGCTCACGGGATTGTGGCTGAGCGACTGAAACGTGAGCGGCTGCACGAACTCGGTGGCGTTGCGGGTCATTATCACGCGCACGTCGGCGTTCAGCTTCTTCAGGCGCGACACCACCTCGCACGCCTTGTAGGCGGCTATCCCGCCCGTTACGCCTACTACAACGCACTTTCCCGTAAGCATGTCCTCGTCCTCCGCTTAGCCGTTCTCCTCTTCCTGCATGTGCTTTTCGTCCTTCTCGACCAGCTCGTCCATGTTGCGGCTGTAGCCCACAAGGCCCTTGTGTATCTCGTCTATCGCTATCACTATGGGCTTGGTCTCCTTGGTGTCTATCATCGGCTGCGAGCCGCCCACCAGCGCGCGCGCGCGCTTTGCGGTCTCAACGACCAGGGTATAGCGGCAGTCTACCTTCTCCAGCATCTCGGCGATCGGCGGTTTGGTCATCGGCATAGCAAATTCCTCCTATATTCAAGCGGCCCTGCGGCCGCGGTCTGTCGCTTAGTCCTCTATCTCGGTCTGGGCGCCGCGCGCCACCTTGCACCGCTCGGCGGTGAGTATCGCCTCCACCTTTTCGACGGCGCGATCCACCTCATCGTTCATCACGCAGTACTGGTACTCCTTGGTCATGAACAGCTCCAGCTCCGCGTTGCGCAGGCGCAGCGATATCGCCTCGGGCGTTTCCGTGGCGCGCTTGATGAGCCGGTTGCGCAGCTCGGAGCGGCTGGGCGGCAGTATGAATATCGTCACCGCGTCGCCGTAGGCCTTCATGGCCTGTATCGAGCCCTGCACGTCTATCTCCAGCAGCACGTCGTAGCCGTCCTCCAGCTGATTGACCACGTAGTTGAGCGGAGTGCCGTACTGATGGCCGTGCACATAGGCGTGCTCCAGCAGCTCGCCCTGCATTACCATCTCGCCAAAGCGCTCCTCGCTCACGTAGAAGTAGTCCACGCCCTCCTGCTCGCCCGGGCGGCGTTCGCGCGTCGTCACCGATATCGACTCGCGTATCTGCGGGTTGCGCGCGCGCAGCTCGGCGCATATCGTGCCCTTGCCCACGCCGGAGGGCCCGGAAACAATTATCAGCATACCCTTTCTCTGCATCGTAGTTCGCTCCTCAAAATGGATTATGGCGCGTCCCCGTAAGGCGGCTCCGCCTCGTCGTCCAGATCGTCTGTCGCGGTAAGCTCCGCGTCCGACTGCGCGTCCAGCCTGTGCGCCAGCGTCTCGGGCTGCATCGCGCACAGCACGACGTGCCCGGAATCGGTTATCACCACGGCCCGCGTGCGCCGGCCGTAGGTGGCGTCTATCAGCATGGAGCGCTCCTGCGCCTCGCGTATCATGCGCTTGATGGGCGCCGAATCGGGCGCCACCAGCGCCACAACGCGCGCGGCGGAGACGTAGTTGCCATAGCCAATGTTAATCAGTTTATCGCCCACGCGACCGCCTCCCGGTCACTCTATGTTCTGTATCTGCTCGCGGATCTTCTCCAGCTCCGCCTTGGCCTCAACGACTATGCCCGTTAGGGTGAGGTCGCTGGACTTGGAGCCGGTTGTGTTCACCTCGCGGTTCATCTCCTGCACCAGGAAGTCCAGCTTGCGGCCCACGGGCGCGTCCATGTCCATCAGCTCGCGCATCTGCGCTATGTGGCTGCGCAGGCGCACGGTCTCCTCGTCCACCGCCGCCCGGTCGGCCACCAGCGCCACCTCCTGCGCCAAGCGCACCTCGTCCAGCTGCGCCTGGCACACCTCCTCGATGCGCGCGCGCAGCCGCTCGCGGTATTCGCTCAGCCACACGGGGGAGCGCGCGTCTATCGCCTCGGCCATCTGCTTAAGCCTGTCCAGCCGGGCGTCCACGTCGGCCCTGAGCGCCTCGCCCTCGCGCCTGCGCATGGCCACGAGCCCGTCTATCGCGCTTTTGAGTGCGTCGCGCATCAGCTCCGCAAGCGCCTGCTGGTCCTCCTCGGCCTCCTCGACCGACAGCACGTCCGCCAGCCCCGGCACGTCGCTCAGCTGCAGATCGTCCCTGAGCCCAAAGCGCTTTCCACCCTCGCGCAGAGCGTTCACATACGCGCCCAGCAGCGCCTCGTCCAGGCGCACGCAGCGCGCGTCCTCGCGCGTGTTGCGGTAGGTGACGAATATGTCCACATGCCCGCGCGACAGCCGCTCGCCCAGCTGCGCGCGCATGTCGCCCTCCAGGAACGCGAAGCTGCGCGGCATCCTGAACGCCAGATCCAGGAACCTGTGGTTGACCGATTTCAGCTCTACCGTTATCTCGCGCCCCTCGCGCGCCAATATGCACCGGCCGTAGCCCGTCATGCTCTGAGGCATCCGTTCCACCTTCCTTTGCCCGCAGTTCATCGTTGATTTCTGAACCAATATTATATCACAAAACGCCGCGCTATGCACGTGAACTTTAGTGAAAGGTCGCATGGCGGCAGTATTGCGCGCCGCTCACAGCCCAAGCGCGCGGCGGAACTCCGCCTCGTCCATAGTGCGCAGGCCCAGCGCGCGCGCCTTTTCCAGCTTGCTGCCCGCCTTTTCGCCGTACACCACCAGCCCGGTCTTTTTCGAGACGCTGCCCGTGCATTTGCCGCCGGCCTGCGCTATCAGCCGCTCGGCCTCGTCGCGCGTCATGCCGCTCAACGTGCCGGTCAGCACCACGGTGAGCCCCGCAAACGCGCCCTCCGAT
The DNA here is from genome assembly GCA_051883635.1 of Candidatus Fimadaptatus sp. GTDB lineage: Bacteria > Bacillota > Clostridia > Christensenellales > Aristaeellaceae > Fimadaptatus. The sequence continues at coordinate 1,778 of JBJEUC010000290.1, read as the reverse complement.
GCGCCCGCCCCGGGCTGCGCAGCGGGCTGCATCACCTCCGGGGTCACGCAGGCCAGCAGGTCGCGTATCATGCGCCCGTTGCTCTCCGCCTGCTCGCCCTCAAAGCGCGCGTCGTCGCCTGCGTCCTCGTCCGGCTGAGCGCCGTGTACGAACTCTACCACGCTCGCGGCCACTATGTCGCCCACGCCGTCCACCTGCGAGAGCTGCTCGCGCGTGACGGTGAATATGCCCTCGGCGCTGCCGATGAGCGCGGCTATGTCGCGCGCCGTCTTTCGGCCCACGTTGGGTATGCCCAGCGCGAACAGGAACGCGTCCAGCGCGGGCCTGCGGCTGCGGTCTATGGCCTCTATCAGCCTGGCGGCGCGCTTTTGGGCAAAGCCTGGCAGGCCCTCCAGCTGCTCCGCGCGCAGCGCGTAGAGCTGGGCCGGTTCGCATACGCCCAGCTGCTCGTACATCAGGCGCGCGGTCGATTCGGAGAAGCCCTCTATGTCCATGGCGCTGCGGCTGGCGAAGTGGCTCAGGCGCGCCACTATCTGCGGCAGGCACCCGTCGCGGTTGGGACAGAACACGTGCGCGCCGCGCTCGATGAGCTCTGCTGAGCAGGCCGGACAGCGCAGCGGGCGCTCGATGGGCTGCTCGTCGGCCCGGGGCTCGCCCGCGCGGCCCATTATCTCGGGTATCACGTCGTTGGAGCGGCGCACTATCACGTCCGCGCCCACGGCCACGTTCTTGCGCTCTATGTCGCCGAAGTTGTTGAGCGTGGCCCGGCTCACGGTCGCGCCGCCTATGTCCACCGGCTCCAGCGTGGCCAGCGGGGTGAGCTTGCCGGTGCGCCCCACCTCCCACGACACCGAGAGCAGCCGCGTCACCGTCTCCTCGGCCTCGTACTTGAAGGCCACGGCCCAGCGCGGGAACTTGTCGGTGTTGCCCAGCTCCTGCCTGAGCGCCAGGTCGCACACCTTGACCACCGCGCCGTCGGTCTGGAAGTCCTCCCCGGCGCGTATGCGCTCTATCTCGCGTATCGCGCGGAGCACCTCCTCCTCGCTGCGGGCGCGCATATGCACATCGCCCACCGTGAAGCCGTTCCGGCGCAGGAAGTCCAGCATGCCCCACAGGTCGGTGTACTCGGGCTGACCGTCGGGCCACTCGATGTAGCCGACGTTGTAGAAGAAGGCGCTCAGGTGGCGCGAGCGCGTCACGCCCGGGTCCAGGTTGCGCAGCGCGCCCGCCGCGGCGTTGCGCGCGTTCTTGAGCGGCTCGCTCGCGGTGCGGTTGTAGCTTTCAAGGCGGCTCAGGCGCATTATGCCCTCGCCCTGCACCTCCATGCGCCCGGTAAAGCCTATCGTCAGCGGCACATCCTCTATCGTGCGGGCCTGGGGCAGTATCTCCTCGCCCACCTCGCCGGTGCCGCGCGTGGCCGCGCCCACCAGGCGGCCGCCCTCGTAGGTAAGGTTTATCGTCAGCCCGTCGAACTTGTGCTCCACCGCCAGCTCGGGCAGCTCGCCCGCCTCCGGCTCCGCGCCGCTGCGCGCGGCCATGTGCCTGCGCAGCCGCGCGCAGAAGTCGGTCACCTCGCCCTCGGTGCGCACCTTGTCCAGACTCCACAGCCGCGCCAGATGCCTGTGCGGCTCAAACGACTCCAGTATCTCGCCGCCCACGCGATGAGTGGGCGAATCGGGCAGCGACACGCCCGTTTCACTCTCCAGTCGCCTGAGCTCCGCGTACATATCGTCCCACTCGTCGTCGCTTATCGTGGGATCGTCCAGCACATAGTACCG
>JBJEUC010000289.1:0-2986 GCA_051883635.1 Candidatus Fimadaptatus sp. | reverse complement strand
CTGCGGATGAGCAGCCCGCAGCGCACCGGGGCCTGTTTGGCCGCAAGGGCGCCAGGCAGCGCGCCGGGGCTCAGCAGCCCGAGGCGCAGGCCCCCGCCGAAGAGGCGGGCAGCGTGTCCGATTTCCTGCGCAGCTACGAAAACGGCGGCGAAGCGGAGCCTGCGGCTCCCCAAAGCCCGGCGGAGCCGGTCTCGGCCGACGAGCCGGTAGCGGTCGTGGCCGATGAGCCGGTAGCGGTCGTGGCCGACGAGCCTGTGCCGGTAGTTGCCGACGAACCGGCAGCTGTGCCGGTCGAGCCGGAAGCGGCTGTTGAAGCCGAGCCGGTCGTGGATGACGAGCCGGTTGAGACTGTCGTGGCCGACTGGTCTGTCGCAGCCGATGCGCCTGCGGATGAAGAAGCGGCGCAGCCGGATGAGGAGCTTGCGGCTGCTGACGAAGCCGCCGGGGAGCCCCTGGTGATAGGCGACACGGCGGAGGACATGGACGCGCGGCCGGACGAGGACGCGCGCGGTGCGGACAGGGTCATAGCGCTTTGACGGAGGCTGGGCTATGCAGAACGTGAACGCGAAGGTGGTGTGGGCGTTTGCCGGGGTGCTGGCGGCGGTGGCACTGCTGCTTATAGGCATCTGGCAGCTCGCGCTTGTGGCCATACTGGCGGCGGGCGGATACCTGCTGGCCGGACTGGAACTGGGGGAGCGCTGGCGCAGGCTGCTGCGGCGGCGCGGATGATGCACAGCCGCCCGGGAGACATGCTCTGCCGGGCGGCCATGCGCGTTTTGCGCACAACAAAATGAGGCGCGCCGCACATACGGCGCGCGTGGGAGGAAAAAATGGGTCAATCGCTTACTGCGCTGAGAACGCAGTCGCGCGATGTGGCGCTCAAGCTGATATATGAGCGCGAGATGGGCGGCGACGGCGGGGAAACCACTATTACAGAGCTCATGGAGCTGGACACGGCCAAACTGGACATGGACTACATATCCCGCGCGGTGGAGGGAGTGTTTGCAAACCTTGCCGACATAGACGCCGAGATAGCCGGGCATCTGCGCGGCTGGACGATACAGCGCCTGTCGCGCGTGGACCTGAGCATAATGCGCCTGGCGGTGTACGAGATAAAGTACATGCAGGACATACCGGCGGCGGCCTCTATCAACGAGGCGCTGGAGTTGAGCCACGTCTATTCGACCGACAAGGCCGCGCCGCTCATAAACGGCGTGCTGGGCGCGATAGGCCGCGAGCAGGCCCGCGCCTGAAGCGGCGGAAAGGAGCGAATATGGCGGCAAGGATAATCGACGGCAAGGCCATCTCCGAGCAGCTGCGTTCGCAGCTCCGCGAGGAGGTCGCCTCCCTCACGGAGCGCGGAGCCAAGCCCTGCCTGGCGGTGATAATCGTGGGCGAGAACCCGGCCAGCAAGGTGTACGTGCGCAACAAGGAGCGCGCCTGCAGGCAGCTGGGCATGGACAGCATACTGCTGCGCCTGCCCGAGAGTACCACTCAGGAGGAGCTGCTGGGCGAGGTGCGCCGTCTCAACGCGGACAGCGCCGTAAACGGCGTGCTGGTGCAGCTGCCGCTGCCCGCCCATCTGGACGAGCAGGCCGTGCTGCGCGAGATAAGCCCCGAAAAGGACGTGGACGGCTTCCACGCGGTGAACGCGGGCCGGCTCATGCAGGGCGAGAGCTGCACCGTGGCCTGCACGCCCGCCGGCTGCCTGGATCTGATACGCTCGACCTGCGTGAGCATAGAGGGCGCCGAGGCCGTGGTCGTGGGCCGCAGCAACATAGTGGGCAAGCCCATGGCCATGCTGCTGCTTCAGAACAACGCCACCGTGACCATATGCCATTCCCGCACGCGAGACCTTGCCGAGGTCACGCGCCGCGCCGACATACTGGTGGCGGCGGTGGGCAGGCCGCGCATGATAACCGGCGACATGATAAAGCCGGGCGCGGTCGTGATAGACGTGGGCATAAACCGCGTGGACGGAGGGTTCGTGGGCGACGTGGACTTTGAATCGGCCCGGGAGGTGGCGGGCTGGATAACCCCCGTGCCCGGCGGCGTGGGCCCGATGACGATAACCGGGCTCATGCGCAACACCATCGCGGCCACCAGGATGCAGCATGGCATCGAGTGACAGGAGCCGCTGGACGCTCAGCGTGAGCGAGCTGAACGAGTACGTGCGCCGTTCGCTGGCGGCCGACCCCATGCTGCGCAGCGTGCGGCTGCGCGGCGAGATATCGGGGCTCAAGCGCCATTCGAGCGGGCACATGTACTTCACGCTCAAGGACGAGGGCGCGCGCGTGGCGGCGGTCATGTTCCGGCAGCAGGCGATGGGGCTGGACTTCCGCCCCGCAGAGGGCCAGCAGGTGGTGGCCGAGGGCAGCGTGTCGCTGTACGCGGCGGCGGGCCAGTACCAGCTCTACGTCGAGCGCATGGAGCCCGAGGGCCAGGGCGACCTGTTCAGGCGCTTTGAGCAGCTCAAGGACAGGCTCCTGCGCGAGGGCCTGTTCGACCCGTCGCTCAAAAAGCCGCTGCCCGTGTACGCGCGCCGCATAGGCATAATCACATCGCCCACCGGCGCGGTGGTTCACGATATCGAGACCGTGGCCGCGCGGCGCGACCCCACGGTCGAGCTGGTGCTGTGCCCGGTGAACGTGCAGGGCGCGCAGGCGGCGGGCGAGATAGCGCGCGCCATAGCGCGCATGGACGGGCGCGGCTTCGATGTGCTGATAGTGGGGCGCGGCGGCGGCTCGCTGGAGGACCTGTGGGCGTTCAACGAGGAGATAGTGGCGCGGGCGATATACGCCTGCCGCACGCCCGTGATATCGGCGGTGGGGCACGAGGTCGACTTCACCATAGCCGACTTCGCAGCCGACGTGCGCGCGGCCACGCCCTCGGTGGCGGCCGAGCTGGCGGTGGCCGACCGGGTGGAGCTGATGCGCATGGTGGACGAGAAGCGCGCGCGGCTGGGCCGGGCGCTTTCGGGGCGCGT
>JBJEUC010000288.1:0-12417 GCA_051883635.1 Candidatus Fimadaptatus sp. | reverse complement strand
CAGAGCGTGCCCACCGGCAACTGCGCCTTGAACGTGAAGAGCGCCTGCTCGTAATTCTCGCATTCGCCGTTGTAGGTCGTGCCGCCCAGGCCGTCGGATATGCAGTACCAGCTCACGGCCACCTCCGCCTGAGTGCCGTTGCTGTACTCGGCGGTAAGCGTCCCGGGCAGCTCCAGCTTGTCCTCGGCAAGGCCGTACTCCACCTCCAGCTCCACCGGCGCGCCCGTGAGCGCCACAATGCGGGCCTCAGTAGACGCGTCTTTCGCGTCCGGCGTCCCGGTCGGTTCGGGCGACTCGGTCGCAGCAGGCGTACCGGTCGGTTCAGGCGACTCGGTCGCGGCAGGCGTTTCGGTGTGGTCGGGCGTTGTGTCCGCAGGCGCGTCCGGCGCGGGCGTATCGACATACTCCGCAATGCTGATGGACGGCATCGTCAGTATCAGTATGCAAAGCGACAGAAACAGGCTCAGGTATCGCTTCATTATCAAGCGCATCGCAGATTACCTCCTTGGTGCGTGGCAGGCATAGCTACATCTTTTCGACTTTATCATATACCAGGCGGTTCCATTTTTCAAGAATCAATGGAAAAATTGTCCTGCCGCCGGGCCGGACTCTTTGCACTTTGCGGCCGCTCCCCCGCCGGACGCACAAAGGCGGAAGCAGGCGCATGCCCGCTTCCGCCGGTCGATTCATATGTGATTACAGAACGCCCTTGCGCGCCACGAAGCTCTCGTAGAGGTCGCTGTCCATCTCGCGCAGCAGCGCCTCCAGCTCGTTGTCGCCCATCACGGTGTTGCGGCCTTCGGCGTAGAGGGCGTCCACGCGCTCCTTGAGCTTTACGCATATGTCGTCGCGCTTGTCCACCACGTCCTCGCCGTGGAGCTTGAAGAAGGAGTTTATCCAGTGCGCAATGCCGGCCAGGCCGGAGTGCGAATCCACCGCCACAGTGGCGGGACGGCCCAGTATGCGCGCGGTGTCGAATATGTTGTATATCTCCTCGTTCTTGAGCATGCCGTCGGCGTGTATGCCGGCGCGGGTCGAGTTGAAGTTGCGGCCCACGAACGGCGTGCGCGGGGGTATCGCGTAGCCTATCTCGTTTTCGAAGTACTCAGCTATCTCGGTTATCGCCGTGAAGTCCATGCCGTCCATCGTGCCGCGCAGCGAGGCGTACTCCATCGCCATGGCCTCCAGCGGGCAGTTGCCGGTGCGCTCGCCTATGCCCAGCAGCGCGCAGTTGACCGAGGCGCAGCCGTACAGCCACGCGGTCGCGGCGTTGGTGACTACCTTGTAGAAGTCGTTGTGGCCGTGCCATTCCAGCAGGTGCGAGGGCACATCGGCGTAGTGGTGCAGGCCGTACATTATGCCCTGCACGCTGCGCGGCATCGCCACGCCCGGGTAGGTCACGCCGAAGCCCAGCGTGTCGCAGGCGCGTATCTTGATGGGCATGCCGCTCTCGCGCGAGAGCTTCATAAGCTCCGTGGCAAAGGGCACCACGAAGCCGTAGAAGTCGGCGCGGGTGATGTCCTCAAAGTGGCAGCGCGGGCGCACGCCGTGATCCAGCGCGCTCTTGACTATGCCCAGGTACTTGTCCAGCGCCTGCCGCCGGTTCATGTTCATCTTCTTGAATATGTGATAGTCCGAGCAGCTGACCAGTATGCCGGTCTCCTTGAGGCCCATGTCCCTGACCAGCTGGAAGTCCTTCTCGTTGGCCCTTATCCAGCTGGTTATCTCGGGGAACTCCAGCCCCAGCTCCTGGCAGCGGCGCACGGCCTGGCGATCCTTGTCGGTATAGATGAAGAACTCGCTCTGGCGCACTATGCCCTTGGGGCCGCCCAGGCGCGACAGCAGCTTGTACAGATGCACTATCTGGTCCACCGTGAAGGGCGACTGGGACTGCTGGCCGTCGCGGAAGGTGGTGTCGGTTATCCATATCTCGTCGGGCATCTGCATGGGCACCACGCGGTTGTTGAACGCGACCTTGGGTATGCTCTCGTAATCGTACAGCTCGCGGTACAGGTTGGGCTCCTTTACGTCCTGCAGCTGATATTTATAATTGGCCTGCATAAGCAGATTGAACTTTTTGTTGAACTCCAGCATTTGCGCGCCTCCCTTTCCTGCTCAGGCAATCGTGCCCGCTAATTCATTCGGCGACCGTGAGTCCGGCCACGAACTGCTCTATGCGCCCAAGGCCCTTGTCTATCGACTCAAGGCTGGTGGCGTAGCTCAGGCGCACGTGCGCATCCGAGCCGAAGCCCACGCCCGGCACCACCGCCACGCGGGCATTTTCCAACAGCAGCTCCGCAAAGTCGGTGGACGAGCGTATCACCTTGTCGCCCAGGGCCGCGCCCAGCAGGCCCGATATGTTCATCATCACGTAGAACGCGCCCTTGGGCATGCGGCACGACAGGCCCGGTATCCCGTTTATGCGGCCCACTATGTAGCGGCGGCGCACGTCGAACTCATGCACCATGGCCGCGATTATGTCCTCGCCGCCCGAGAGCGCCGCCACGCCCGCGCACTGGGCAATGGAGTTGGGGTTGCTGGTGGCGTGGCTCTGCAGCGCGCTTATCGCGTTCATTACGTTGGCCGGGCCCGCGCAGTAGCCCAGCCGCCAGCCCGTCATCGCGTAGGCCTTGCTGAAGCCGTTTATAACGAAGGTCTGCGCCTTTATCTCCGGGCCCAGCGAGGCGATGGACACATGCTCCACGCCGTCGTAGACCAGCTTTTCGTATATCTCGTCCGAGACCACGTACAGGCCGTTGCGCACCGCGAAGTCGGCTATCTCCGCAAGCATCTCGCGCGACCACACGCAGCCGTTGGGGTTGTTGGGCGAATTGATGACTATCGCCTTGGTGCGGGGCGTGAGGTAGCGCGCCATGTCGGCCGCGCTCCCCAGGAAGTCGTTCTCCTCGCGGCCGGGCACCATGACCGGCGTGCCGCCCGCTATCTGCACCAGCTCCGGATAGCTCACCCAGAAGGGCGAGGGTATCAGCACCTCGTCGCCCGGGTCGATTATCGCCTGGAACACGTTGAACAGCGAATGCTTGGCGCCGTTGGAGACCACTATCTGGTCGGGCTCGTATTCCAAACCGTTGTCACGGAGCAGCTTTCCGCATATCGCCTTACGCAGCTCGATCATGCCGCTGGAGGGCGTATAGCGCGTCATGCCCTGATCAAGAGCCCGCTTGGCCGCCTCGCGGATGTATTCGGGCGTATCGAAGTCCGGCTCGCCGGCTCCGAAGCCTATCACGTCTATTCCGCTTTTCTTCATGGCCTTGGCTTTTGAATCTATCATGAGCGTGGGCGAGGGCGCTATGCCCCGGCAACGATTTGAAATCTGCAGTCGCATTGTCTTCATTTCCTCCATATCGCCATTGATACAGCTTCTTTTCCGTGATTCATATTATGCCACCAATTCTGCATTTGTGCAACAGACTTTTAGATATTTTATTCGTTAATTTCTTCATTTTGGGCTTGTCATGCCACCTCTGCGCGTTCAAAATGAATCCGTATTGCGGTTATTCCTGCATGATCGTATGCTCACATTCATACGTCTGCATACTGTGCAAGTATGCGTCGGCGCGCGGTGCTGGATTTGACGCTTCCCGAGACTGCACAATGCCGCCGCGCTCATTCCGCGTGGCGGCAAAAGGCGGCGGGCAGCCGATACGCCGCCCGCCGCCCGCGTCTGCGCCCTGTCAGCGCGCCGGATCGTTCATGCGCTCCTTCAGTTGCGCGCCGCGCTCCACGCTGCGCTCCAGCATACGCATCAGCACGCCCATCACCGGAGTGGACAGCAGCAGCCCCACAACGCCGAACAGCGCGCCGCCTATCACCAGCGCAAATATCACCCAGAACGGGTTGAGTCCCATCGAATCGCCCAGCACCTTGGGCGAGAGCACCCATGCGTCAAAGCCCTGCACCAGCGTGAGCAGCACCGCCGCCAGCAGCGCCGTGGTGGGGCTGCGGAAGAGCGCCACGCACACTATGGGCACCAGGCCTATCACCGGGCCGACATAGGGTATCATGTTGCTCAGGCCGTACAGCGCCGCCAGCAGCGTATTGTAGGGCAGCCCGAGCGCCAGCATTATAATGAAGCACAGCACCCCGACCACCAGCGATTCAAACATCCGGCCCACCAGGTACTTGGAGAACATAAAGTCCAGGTCCTGCATGAAGCCGAAAAAGCGCGCGCTGTGCCGGGGGCCCAGCCGATTGTTCAGCCACTTGCTCACGCTTGTGAACATGCGCCCTTCGTCGCAGACCAGGTAGAACGACAGCACCATGGCCAGCAGTATGTTGAGCGACATGGTGGAAACTGCGTACACCTGCCTGAGCAGCGCCGGTATCATCGACACCGCGTCCTTCAAAAGCCCGCTGAGCGCGGAGTTCATGCTCTGCACGGCGCCGTCCACGCCCTGCCGCAGCTCCGCGGGCAGCTCGGCGTTGTTGGTCACGTTGTCGTTTACCCACTTGAGCAGCGCCGAGGCGTAGCCCGGCATGTTCTGCACCAGCTCTATCACGTTCATGGCCGTAGTGGGCACCACGTAGGCCAGCGCTATGACCAGCACCACTACCACCACCAGGTACAGCACGCACGCCGATACGAACCTCCGGCTCTTGACCAGCCGCCGCCGCAGCGCCGCGCAGGGCCCGCCCCGCGAGCCCGCCGCCGGTTCCAGCCGGCCTATCAGGCGCATCAGCTTCTCCACCACCGGCCTGAACAGGTACGCCAGCACTATCGCGATGATAAACGGCATGAGTGTCTTGAGCGCCGCCGACCAGGTCGTCCTCACCCAGTCGAACAGATCGCCCATGCTGTCCAGCAGGCGGTTGAACAGCATGAGCAGCGCGCCCACGCAAAACACATACGCGCTTATCCTGAAGTACTGAGACCTTGTCTTCTTCCCGTTTCCGTCCATCCGCGTCCTCCGTCAGCCGTCCGCGCCCTCCAGCTTCTCGCTCAGCTCGCTCCATTCGTCATAGAGCGCTTCCAGTTCGCGCTTCAGGCGCTCGTAATCCTGATTGACCTGCGCCGCGCCGCTGGGGTCCTGGTATATGGCCGGGTCGCCCATGCGCTCCTCCAGCGCGGCTATCTCGTCCTCCCTGGCAGCGATCTGCTTTTCCATGTCCTGCACGCGCGCCTTCAGCTGGCGCAGCTCGCTCTGCGCCATGCGCAGCTTGCGCTGCTCCTTGTACACCGCCGTGCGCGTGCGGCCCGGGACCTGCTCCTCCTCCTCCATACCCAGCGCCAGCTTGCGCTTCTTTTCGATGTAGTCGTCGTAATTGCCCTGGTATTCCTTTATGCCCTCGGTGCCCAGCTCCAGCACGCGCGTGGCCAGCCGGTTTATGAAGTAGCGGTCATGCGATACGAACAGCAGCGTGCCGGTGAAGTCCTTGAGCGCCTGCTCCAGCACCTCGCGGCTGTCCATGTCCAGATGGTTGGTGGGCTCGTCGAATATGAGGAAGTTGTCGCGCCGGAGCATGAGCTTGGTCAGCGCCAGCCGCCCCCGCTCGCCGCCCGAGAGCGTGCGCACCGGCTGGAACACCTCGTCGCCGGTAAGCAGGAACAGCGCCAGCGCGCCGCGCACCTGGTCGGGCTCCATGTAGGGGTAGTCGTCCCATATCTCGTCTATCACCTGCTTGTCCAGGTGCAGGTTCTCCTGATGCTGGTCGTAATAGCCTATGTCGAGATTCGCGCCGTAGCGCACGTAGCCGCTGTCGGGCGCAAGCTCCTTCATCACCACCTTGAGCAGCGTGGACTTGCCCACGCCGTTGGGGCCTATCAGAGCCACGCGCTCGCCCGCGCGTATGTGCATGTTCACATGCTCAAACAGCCTGCGCCCGTCGAAGGACTTGCTCAGCTCCTCGGTCATCAGCACGTCGTCGCCGGTGCGGCGGCGCGCGGTGAAGCGGAAGTGTACGGTCTGCTCCTGGGTGGGCCTGTCCACCAGCTCCATGCGCTCCAGCGCCTTTTCGCGGCTGGCAGCGGCGCGCAGGCTCTTTTCGCGGTTGTACATGCGGTAGCGCGCGATTATCGCCTTTTGCCGGGCTATCTCGGCCTGCTGCAGCTCGTACTCCTTCTCCTGGCGCTCGCGGTCGGCGGCGCGCTTGCGGGCAAACTCGGTATAGTTGCCGGTGTACTGCTTGAGGTGATGCCTGCTCAGCTCGGCCATGCAGTCGCACACCTCGTCTAGGAAGTAGCGGTCGTGCGATATGACTATCACTGTGCCGTCGTACTTCTTGAGCGCCTCCTCCAGCCAGGCCGTGGCGTCCAGGTCCAGGTGGTTGGTGGGCTCGTCCAGCAGCAGCAGATCGGGCGCCACCAGCAGCATGCGCGCCAGGCACAGGCGCGTGCGCTCGCCGCCCGAGAGCAGGCTGGCGGGCTGCTCCTGCTGCGCCTGGGTAAAGCCCAGGCCCGAGAGCACGCCGCGTATGCGCGAGCGCCACTCGTAGCCGCCCGCGTGCTCGAAGCGCTGCAGCGTCGCGTCGTACTGACGGCTCACGCGCTCGAACTCCTCCGCGTCGTCGTGCACCGAGGCCATCCTCTGCTCCAGCTCGCGCAGCCGCTCCTCCATACGCATGACCGGCTCCATCGCGCGCTCCATCTCCTGATAGCAGGTGCTGTCCGTAAGTATGTCGGCCTGCTGGGTGAGGTACCCGACCTTCCATCCCTTCATTATCGATATGCTGCCCGCGTCGGGCGTCTCCTCGCCGCATATCACCTTGAGCAGCGTTGACTTGCCCGAGCCGTTCACGCCCACCAGGCCCATGCGCTGGCCCTTTTGCAGCGTGAGGTCTATATCCTCCAGTATAACGTTTACGCCAAACGCCTTGGATACATCGGTAAGTGTTAGTACAGTCATGTTCTACCTCGAATCAACCGTTAGTGCGCCCGCCGCGCGGCGGCGCTTTCTTCCTAAATATTGTATCAGATTTTCCCCGCCGTGCAAAGGGTGCAAATGCATATGCGGCAATTTAAGCCGCGGCAGACGCGATATTCATATCCGGCGGGCTCCCCCGCCCCGCTGAGCGGCGGCGCATACTTTTGCCCCGGCTACGCCTCGCCCTCCGGGCTCACGCCGCCCAGCCGGCGGTATTCGCGCGGGGTCACGCCGAACGCGCTCATGAACGCGCGGTTGAAGCCCGAAACGTCCTGATAGCCCACCTCCTGGGCTATCTGCGTGATGGCCCCGTCGCTCACGAGCAGGAGCCTGCCCGCCTTTTGCAGCTGGCAGGACTGTATGTACCGGCGCGGCGAGCGCCCCATCACGCGGACGAACTCGCGCCTGAGCGTTGCCGGGCTCATCGCGCAGGCCCGGGCCATGTCGCTCACCGCCGGCGCGCTGCCGCTGTCCAGCGCCTGCTGCACATGCCTGAGCGCCGGCTCCAGCCGCACGAAGGCGTGCTCCGGGCGCAGCGCAAGCGCCTTAAGCCCCGCGCTCTCGGCCGCCAGCTCCTCAATCAGCGCGTGCAGGCAGGCCAGCCGCGCGCTCGCCTCGCCCGGCAGCGTCACGCGCCGCACCAGCTCGGCCGCCAGCGGATGCCGCGCGCGGTCGATTATGCCGCACAGCGCCATATGCGTATATAGCAGCCGCTCCAGGCGCGGCATGTCCGGCACGCCCCATTCGCCCAGCTGCTTGAGCGGATTGACATAGGTCCATATCCACTGGCTGTATCCCCCGCCCTCGCTGCGCGACAGGTGCCGCTGAAACGGGAATATCACCTGCACGTCGCCCTCGCAAAAGGCGTACTCCCGCCCCTCGACTATGCAGGTGCCCCGGCCGCTCATGCACACGCCCAGCTCCAGCGCCGAGTGGAAGTGCATGTACGTGATGTCGTACACCTCCAGCGGATAGGGCGTGGCGCGGCGCGCGTCCAGCTGGCGCGCTTCCGCATATACATAAAACGACGGCAACTCCGCGTATGAGCGATTTGGCATGGTTTTTCCCTCTATCAACATAGAATACAGCGCCGGTTTGTATTATACTAAGGTCATGAGCTCCATGCAAGAGGAGGTATGAAAATGATTCAGTTCACGCGCGAATTTCTGAAGGATCGCATATACGCCTGCTGGATAGGCAAGAACATCGGCGGCACGCTGGGCACGCCCTACGAGGGCCGTCAGCAGATAAACGACATAAGCGGCTTCGCCTCCAAGGCCGGCGAGCCCCTGCCCAACGACGACCTCGACCTGCAGCTGGTATGGCTGCGCGCCGTAAACGACCTGGGCCCCGACGCGATAAACAGCAAGGTGCTGGGCGAATACTGGATGTCCTACATAACCCCCAACTGGAACGAATACGGCATATGCAAGGCCAACATGCGCGACGGCATACTCCCGCCCATGTCGGGCGAGGTGAACAACGAGGCGTGGAAGCACTCCAACGGCGCGTGGATACGCACCGAGGTATGGGCCTGCCTGTACCCCGGCCTGCCGGAAAAGGCCATACGCATGGCGTTTGAGGACGCCAGCGTGGACCACGGCTACGGCGAGGGCACCAACGCCGCCATATTCGTGGCCGCAATGGAGAGCGCCGCCTTCGTCATCCACGACGCAGAGACGCTGCTGAACATTGGCCTGAGCAAGATACCCGAGGACTGCCGCGTGGCGCGCAGCGTGCGCATAGTGATGGACGCCTACAAGCGCGGCGTGAGCTGGCGCGACTGCCGCGAGCTGCTGGTAAAGGACAGCGCCGACCTGGGCTGGTTCCAGGCGCCCGCCAACGTGGGCTTCGTGGTGCTGGGCCTGCTGTACGGCGAGGGCGACTTCAAGCAGTCCCTGATATACGCCATCGACTGCGGCGACGACACCGACTGCACCGGCGCCACGCTGGGCTCGCTCCTGGGCATAATGGGCGGCATGGCCGCAATACCCGAGGACTGGCGCGCCTACATCGGCGACGGCATCAAGTCCATATGCATCGCCGGGGGCAAGGGCCGCTTCCCGCTCAACAACGTGGAGCTGACCGACTGCGTGATGAACCTTTTGCCGGTAACGCTGCGCCAGTGCCACGAGGACCTGCTGCTCAAGCGCCCGCAGGCCGTATCGCTGGGCGACGAGCTCAGGATAGAGGGCGTTAAGCCCGAGGACTTCTACGGCCGCGAGTTCGTGACCATGCTGGCCCGGCGCAAGCAGTACTCCTTCACGATGGAGGGCCTGTACGCAAACGCGCTGGTCGAGTTCGACGCCCGGCCCGAGATAAAGCCCTGCGGCACGCTCTCCGGCACGATATCGATAGCCCCCATACCGCTGTCCGAGCAGCGGCACTATCACCTGCGCGCGCTGGCCCCCGCCGGCTGGCAGGTGGAGTGCACGCACAACCTGTTCGATTACACCTCCACGGCCTTCACCGTACACGCGCCCGAGGAGGTCGAGGCCATGAACCGCATCATATTCGAGATAACCACGCCCGGCCGCGCCAGCGCGATATTCATACCGGTGCAGATAATGGGGTGACGAGCGCCCGAGCCGCGCCCGACCGAACTATACCGATAGCATAAGACATGAGCCGCCGCACATCGCAGGGTGTGCGGCGGCTCGGCGCGTATGTGGGCTTTTTGCGGGTGGGCGGAAGGGCTTTCGCGCTTCGATTGCTCTGGTGGCGGGCTGCCGGGCGCACGGCGGACGGCAACGGTGGCCGGAAGCGCTCGTCCCCCGCCCCCCGCCCGCAGGCTGTCGGAAGGTTCCCGGATGGTGCGGGAGAGCCGCTGCCCTCTTGCGCTTCAAGCGCTCTGGCGGCGGGCTGCCGGGCGCGCGGCGCGCTGTGACATTGCCGCGCACGGACATCATGAGCCGCTCAAACGGCAGCGGTAGTTGGGAACGCGTGTCCCCCGCCCCGCAGGCTGTCGGAATGCGGGTGAGCCGCAACCCGCTTGCGCTTCAAGCGCTTTGGCGGCGGGCTGCCGGGCGTGCGGCGAACGGCAACGGTGGCCGGGAGCGCTCGTCCCCTTCCCCCGCCCGAAGGCTGTCGGAATGCGGGTGAGCCGCAGCTCTCTTGCGCTTCAAGCGCTCTGGCGGCGGGCTGCCGGGCGTGCGGCGACATGGGCCGTTGCCGCGAACGAATATACTGAGCTGCGCAGACGGCAAAGGGACAGGGAACCTGCGTTCCCTGTCTCTTATGAGTTTTGCGCGGGTATTACAGCTCGATCTCCCTGTGCTCCGCCGCGGACTTGTACAGCAGCTCCATCAGCTCGCTGGTCTTGATGGCGTGGTCGATGGAGGCGCGGGTCTTTATCTTCTTAGGCGCGTTGGTCAGGAAGTCGCGCACCTCGCGGGAGTACATGTTCTCGCTGGCATACTCGTACTGGGTCTCGGTCAGCATGCCGTTGCAGGTGGAGTAGAGCTTGAAGCCGCCGCCGTACTGCAGGCGGATGCCGGCCTTGTCGCCGATGAAGTCGATGTAGGTATCGCTCTCGCCGATGTTCTGCGCCCACGCGCCCTCGAGCGTGATGGTGGATACCTTGCCCTCGTCCTCCAGGCGCACCATGCCGGTGATGTACTCCTCCACGTCATAGGTGCCGTCGCTGATGCGCGGGCCGGCCCACATGCTCTTGCAGACGTACTTGTCGATGTCGCGGCCCAGCACCGAGTAGGTCTCGGCCGACACGCTCTTCAGCCTGCGCTCGCCCATGCAGTAGAATATCAGGTCGAGGTAGTGTACGCCCCAGTCGATGAGCACGCCGCCGCCCGCCTTCTCCTTGATGGTGAAGGGGCCGCCCAGGCCGGGTATCGAGCGGTGGGCGCGGAAGGAGCAGAACACATGGTAGATATCGCCCAGCGCGCCCTGCTCGATGAGCTCGTGTATCTTCATTACCGAGTCATTGAAGCGGTTGCAGACGCCTATGGACAGCATATTGCCGGTCTCGTCGGCGGCCTTCTTCATCTCGGCAGCCTTGTCCATGTTGATGGCGGCCGGCTTTTCGCACAGCACCTGCGCGCCGGACTTGAGGAAGTCTATCGCTATGGGCGCATGCGCAAAGTTGGGCGTGCAGACGGACACGCAGTCCACCTTGCCCAGTATGTCGTGGTAGTCCTCCACGGTCTCGGGCATTACCTGCTCGCCGTAGCGCTTGGCCACCTCGGCCGAATACTCGGCGGCCAGAGCCCTGGCGCGCTCGGGTATGATATCGCAGTAGTACTTGACCTCCGCCAGGTCAAAGGCGTCCAGATACGCCGGCGTATGCGCCGACGTCGCTATGCGGCCGCAGCCAATTATGGCAACCTTCAGCTTGCCCATTGTCAGTCACCCTCCTGTAAACTGTCTATTTGCCGGTTTGACCCTGCAAAGCTATTCGACGTTTGTGCGTTTTTTCCTGCTATCCTGCAAAAAAACCGCGCCGTCAATGTATGACCTGCTCAATGCCCATATCCGCCCAGAGACCGCCGTACATCTGCGAGAGGCGGGCGTAGTCATTTTCCACCGTATAGCCGTCCACGCGCCGGGAGCCCAGCGCGTTGGCCGCCGCGTCGGCGTCGGGCACGAACTTGTAGGTGATGGACACGGTGTAGCGCCCGCAAAGCTCCATCAGCGGGAAGCGCTC
This sequence comes from Candidatus Fimadaptatus sp., assembly GCA_051883635.1. Taxonomy (GTDB): domain Bacteria; phylum Bacillota; class Clostridia; order Christensenellales; family Aristaeellaceae; genus Fimadaptatus. The sequence continues at coordinate 876 of JBJEUC010000288.1, read as the reverse complement.
GCCCGCCATCAGCCGCTCGACCGCGCGGCGCGCGTGCTCGCGCACCGTCCGCTGGCCCCGCGCGACCGACAGGCACAGCGCCCGCTGCCGCCCCAGGCCCTGCTTTACGCAGGCCGTCTCCACCGCGTCGCCCAGGAACGCGCGCGCCTCGGCGCAGAGCTTGTCGTCGCCGCTTGCCATCACCACCGGCACGCCCGCCTCGGCCGCCAGCGTCGCGTCGATGCCCAGCTCGCCCCAGGCACGGCCGTTGACCGCGAACCTGTGCCAGGACATGCTGCTCATGGTATGCTCCAGATTGGCCATGAGCGTGCCGTTCATCGCGTGATAGCCCAGCAGCATCACGCCGTCCACGCTGCCGTCCAGGAAGGCAAAGCGCGGCACGCACGGAGCGCCCGCCAGCAGCAGCGCGCGCTCGTCCAGCTCCTGCGCGATTACGTTATTGGAGCCGCCGTGCATGTCGGCCACTATCACCTCGTCCGCGCCGCCCTCGAACGCGCCCGCCACCGCAGCGTTTATGTCGCCGGTGAGCAGCCGGCGGCCCTCGGCGTAGAGCCTGCCGTCCGCCACCTTTACGTATTCGGGCGAGTTGATGCCGCTTATGCCCTCCATGTCGGCGCTTATGTATATCTTCAACTGCGTTCGCCTCCTTATGGTTTCGGCCCGGCGCTCCGGTCCCCTATGGGCAGTATTCGCCGTTTGCCGCCGCATTCCTGCCGCAATATCGCGCGGCGCAGAAAAGGCCCGGACGCATCCGCGCCCGGGCCTTCAGCCCGCCAAGCCCTCCCCGTGAGAGCGCGAGAGGGCCCACAGGCCCTCTCGCATTAATTCGTTTCCGCCGGCGTGTACGGCGGAAACGCGGCAATTTCTTCGGAGGGG
>JBJEUC010000287.1:0-2987 GCA_051883635.1 Candidatus Fimadaptatus sp. | reverse complement strand
TCCCCCTAATCCTCCTTGGCCGCCGGAGGCTGCCACACGGCTGCTAACGCAGCCATAAGCGGCGCAAGAACGCGCCGCGAAAGCCTCAAGGCAACGCGAGAACGCAAAGCAGCACAAAACTCCTTGCCCCAACGGGAGCGCGCCACGCCGCGCCGCGCTCACCGTTCCCCATCCTCTTACCCGCACAAAAAGTCGCATAGCTCCCTCACATCATCCAGCGAATGCGGATGATGCCCGCAGTCGGGCTTTATGCGCAGGAACAGCCGTCCGCCCGCGCGCGCGAACGCGTCGGCAAAGGGCGCGCCGTTTTCGTCATAGGGCACCACGTCGTCGCCGCCGCCGGCCACCAGCGCCAGCGATATGCCCAGGCGCGCCAGCTCCGCGCCGCGCGTGAACGGCCGCGCGGCGGCGCAATCGCCTATCGTGGCCTCGTCCGCGCCGTAGCACGCAAGGCACTCCTGCCACTCGCGCGGCGCGCCTACGCCCGCGCCCTTGCCGCCCGGCCAGCTGGTCACGTCCAGCACCGGCGCGTCCAGATAGAGCGCGCTCACGCACTCGGGATAGCGGAAGGCAAAGTTGACCGAGTACAGCCCGCCCCGGCTGAAGCCGAATATGATGGGCCGCACGCCCAGGCCGCGCTCGCGCGTGAGATAGTCGTAGTATTCCTTCATGCGCTCCACCGCCCAGGGACAGCCGTACTGGTCGGACAGGCGTATGTAGGTCAGATGGTAGCCGCGCCGGACCATCTCCAGGTCGCACTGGGCAAACGCGTCGAAGAACTCGGCGCGCCAGACGAAGGGATTGCCCGGCAGGGGCCGCGCGGGCTTGACCAGTATGCAGTCGAATCCGCCAAAGCGGAAGTCCTCGCGCTCAAAACCGTTCCATTGCTCCATGGTACTGCCTCCTTTGCGCGCGGCGTCAGTCCTCGTATTCGCCGCGCTGTATTCGCTCGTTCAGTTCGTTCAGGTACACCCAGCGGTCGACCTTGGCCGCCAGCTCCTCGTCCACGGCGGCCTTCTCCGCGCCCAGGCGCTCCAGCTCCACATAGTCGGCGGCGGCCGCGTCCATGGCGGACGCAAGGCGGGCGCTGCGCTCCTCCAGCGCGGCTATGTCGGCGTCTATCGTCTCGAATTCGCGCTGCTCCCGGAAGGAGAAGCGGAGCTTGCGCCTGCCCTGCGCGCGCTCGCGGGCGGGCGCGGCCTCCCGGCGGGGCTCGGCGGCGGGGCGATTGAGCTCGCGCGCCATCTCGCGGTAATCGGTGTAGCCGCCCACGCTGTCCAGCAGCGCGCCGTCGCCGGTGAAGGCGAACACGCGCTGCGCAAACTTGTCCAGGAAGTAGCGGTCGTGCGATACGGCTATGACCGGCCCGGGGAAGCTCTCCAGATAGTCCTCCAGTATGGTGAGCGTCTGTATGTCTATGTCGTTGGTGGGCTCGTCCAGCAGCAGCACGTTGGGCGCTTCCATCAGCACCTGCATGAGGTACAGCCGCCTGCGCTCGCCGCCCGAGAGGCGGGCGGCCTGGGTGTACTGCATGGTGGAGTCTATCAGGAAGCGCTCGCACAGCTGGCTGGCGGTCAGCACGCCGTCCTCGGTGCGTATGGAGGATGCAATGTCGCGCACGGCGTCTATCACGCGCTTGTCGGGGTCGTATGAGGGCACCTCCTGGCGCAGGTAGCCCACGCGCACCGTATCGCCGCGCGTGACCGTGCCCGCGTCGGGCGCCTCGTCCCCGGCTATCATGCGCAGCAGCGTGCTCTTGCCGCAGCCGTTGGGGCTGATTATGCCTATGCGGTCGTCGCGCTTGAGCGAGTAGCTGAAGTCGCTTATCAGCGCGCGGCCATTGTAGCCCTTGCTCACGCCTTCCAGCTCTATCAGCTTCCTGCCCAGGCGCGCATGGCCCACGGCCATGTCCATGCGCCGCTCGGCGCGCTCGGGCGCAAGGCTCTCCTTTATCTCGTCAAACCGCTCCACGCGGAAGCGCTGCTTGGTGGTGCGGGCGGCTGCGCCCCGGCGTATCCACTTGAGCTCGTTGCGGTAGAGGGTCTCAAGCTTGCGGCGCGAGGCCTCCTCCATCTGCTCGCGCTCGGCCTTCTGCTCCAGATAGCGCGAGTAGTTGGCCTCGTAGCAGTTCAGCGCGCCCGCGTCCACCTCCACTATGCGTTGGCAGACGCGCTCCAGGAAGTACCGGTCGTGCGTGACCATCATGAGCGCGCCCCTGCGGCGGCGCAGCTGCTCCTCCAGATAGGCTATCAGCTCAGCGTCGATGTGGTTGGTGGGCTCGTCCAGCAGCAGCAGGTCGCTCGGGCGGATGAGCGCCGCCGCTATGGCGATGCGCTTGCGCTGCCCGCCCGAAAGGCGGCTCACGTCGGCGTCCAGCTCGGTCACGCCCAGGCGGCTGAGCATGGCGCGGGCCTCGTATTCCTGCTCGTCGGTGCGGTTGGTCAGGTGGTAGAACACCGTGTCCATAACGGAAAGCCCCTGGGGGAACTCGGGGTCCTGGGGCAGGTAGGCCAGGGTCGCGCCCGAGGCGGTGGACACCGTGCCCGAATCGGGCCGGAGCGCGCCGGCGGCTATCTTCAGCAGCGTGCTCTTGCCCGCGCCGTTTGCGCCTATCACGCCTATGCGCTCGCCCTCGCCCACGAACAGCGATACGTCGCGCAGCACGGGCGCGTCTATGTACGATTTGGTTATGTGTTCAAGCGATACTATGTTTGCCACGTTCACACCTCGCCATGGTTGGTAGATCGCCTCTATTATAGCGCGGCGCGCGCGGGTTTGCAATGGCAAGCCCGGGGCCGCATTTGCGCCGCGATGGGGGTTGCCATGTGCGGCGAACATGGTATAATGGGCATGGGAGGCGATGGGAAATGACATCGATACGCGACATAGGCTACGGCCCGGACGGGGCGCAGCGGCTGGATCTGCACATACCCGACAATGCGCGCGCGACGTACATATTCATACACGGCGGCGGACTGGAGGGCGGC
>JBJEUC010000286.1:0-2997 GCA_051883635.1 Candidatus Fimadaptatus sp. | reverse complement strand
CCCATCACGCCCAGGCCGATCTTGCGGCTCTTTAGCGTCATGTCGCGTATCTGCTCGAGCGGATACACGTTTGCCTCTATCACGTTGTCCAGGAAGTGCACCGCCGTATCGACCACGCGGCCCAGCCGCTCGTAGTCGACCTCCATGCGCCCGTCCTCGCCCGCGCGCACCATCAGGCTCAGGTTTATGGAGCCCAGGTTGCAGCTCTCGTAGGGCAGCAGCGGCTGCTCGCCGCAGGGATTGGTGCTCTCTATGCTGCCAAGCGCCGGCACGGGGTTGTCGCGGTTCATGCGGTCGATGAACACTATGCCCGGCTCGCCGCTTTGCCAGGCCATCTCGACTATCTTGTCGAACACCTCGCGCGCGTCCTGCGAGCGCGTCACGCTGCCGTCGTGCGGGTCGATGAGGTCGTAGGAGCGGCCCTCCTCCACCGCGCGCATGAACTCCTCGGTGAGCGCCACCGATATGTTGAAGTTGGTTATCTCGCTCAGGTCCTGCTTGCAGGTTATGAAGTCCATTATGTCGGGATGGTCCACGCGCAGCATGCCCATGTTGGCGCCCCGGCGCGTGCCGCCCTGCTTTACGGCCTCGGTGGCCGCGTTGAACACCTTCATGAAGCTGATGGGGCCCGAGGCCACGCCGCCGGTGGAGCGCACCGCCGCGCCCGCCGGGCGCAGCCGCGAGAAGGCAAAGCCGGTGCCGCCGCCCGACTTGTGTATCAGCGCCGCGTACTTGACCGCGTCGAATATCTGCTCCATGGAGTCCTCCACTGGCAGCACGAAGCACGCCGACAGCTGGCCCAGCGGCCTGCCCGCGTTCATGAGCGTAGGCGAATTGGGCATGAACTCCAGGCCCGCCATCGCGTCAAAGAACTCCTCGGCCGTGGCGTCCACGTCCGCATTCGGGTCGTAGCGCAGGTCGGGCTGCGCTATCGTGCGCGCCACGCGCTCAAACATTCCCCGCGGCGTCTCGGTCAGCTCGCCGTGCTCATCGCGGGCCAGGTAGCGGCGCTCGAGCACGCGCACCGCGTTATCGCTTAACTGTACGTTCTTCATATTATACCGTACCTCCGGATGTTTATGGCGGCCGGCCTGCGCCCGCCGCCGTCTGGCGCGCCGCCCGCACGGGCAGCGCGCAGCTGCGCTCTCACAGTCTGAGGAGCCGCCGCATCAGCTCCAGCTCCCCGGGCTCTCCGCTGGTCATCAGCTCGATGCTGCCCCTCCTGCCCGGCTCGGCGCGCTCCAGGCCGCGCTCCCTGAGCAGCCGCGCCAGCTGGCGCGCCGTGCCCTCGTTGCCGTCCACCACACGCGCCTCGGGAAACGCGCGCTCTATCGCCGCGCGCAGGAATACGTAGTGCGTGCAGCCCAGCACCACCGCGTCTATGCGCGCGTCGCCGGCGCGGCGGCGTATGTCGGCGAGATACCCGTCCAGCTCCGGCCCCTGCGTGAGCCCGCGCTCGACCAGCTCCATGAGCCCCGGGCAGGGCATGGGCAGCGCGTCGCGCCCATACTCCTCCATCAGGCGGCGGAACTTGTCCAGCCGGAGCGTGAGCGGCGTAGCCAGCACCAGCACCTTGCCGCCGTGCGCGCAGGCGCTGGCCGGCTTGAGCGCCGGTTCCATGGCCACCACGGGCATGTCCAGCCGCTCACGTATGAGCGGCGCGGCCGCCGCCGTGGCCGTATTGCAGGCTATGACCAGCGCCTTTATGCCGCGCTGCCTGAGCTTTTCGACCACCTGCCAGGCCAGGTCGCGTATCTCGTCCTCGCGCTTTTCGCCATAGGGCGCGTGCGCGCTGTCGCCGTAATATACAAAGTCCTCCTCCGGCAGCAGGCGCTCAAGCTCCCGCAGCACCGATATACCGCCCACCCCGCTGTCGAACACGCCCACGGGCGCGCCGCGCAGCTCCGGGTACAGTCCGCCGTTTGAGTCCACCGCCAAATACCGCCCTTTTCTACAGCTTGGCCCCGTCGGTCGGGCCCGCGTCCGCGCAGACGCCCGCCCCGGGGCATGCCTCTCTATAATAATCGTTTGCCCGGCCCGTGTCAATCGCGGCGATTTGTTTTTTGTTGGACAAATGCGTTACCCTCACGCAAGCGTCCCGGCTATCGCGCGCGCCAGGTAGGGCATCGAGCCCAGCGCCTGCTCCAGCGTATTGCGGTTGTGCCCCACCTCTATCAGCAGGCAGCGCTCCGAAATGTGCTGGTTATAGCGGCCCGAGCGCACCATGAGCGGGCGGCATATGCCGGGCGCCGCGCTCTCCAGCTCGTCGGTAAGGCGCTGGCCCCATACCATGTTGCGCTCAAAGTCGGGCCGTACGTCAAACGCGTCCCCGCCCGTCATGCCCTCCCCCGTGCCCAGCAGCACCATGAGCCGCGCCACCTGCCTGCCGTCTATCTCCGCGCAGAAGGGCGTGCCGCTGCCGCCCTCCGCGTATGCGTCGCGGTGCATGTCTATCCACAGGTCGAAGGCGCGGCCCTCGCCGCGCAGCCGCTCCAGCGTCGCGAGCGAGCGCGCATACGATGTGGACAGCTCGTCCTGCTCGTAATCGGTGGTGTCATGGTACACGCTCGCGCCCATGTCCTCCAGCAGGCGCTTGAGCTCCGCGCCCACGCGCACTATCGAATGCTCCCGGTCGCCGGTGCGGTAGGCGCTTATCTCCATGTAGTCCTCCCCGGCCTGCTTTTCATACGACTCGTGGGTGTGCGTGTGGTATATAAGAATGCTTTTGCCCGCAAGCGGCGCGCGCTCGTCGGCGCTCAGGCCCGCGGCCAGTATCGCCCTGAGCGAGGCCGCACCCGGCTCCGTGGGCGCGGGCAGCGCCGAAAGGTCCACGCTCACCACGTATGTGGTGTCCGCGTCGGGCTCAGCCGCCGGGGCCAGCACATTCAGGGACGCGCCGGCGTCCACGGACGGGAGCTGGCCCGTCCCGTCCGCCGGCGCGTCCGCGCTGAGCGGCTCTTCCACCGCAGGCGCCCTGAGCGCGCCGCCCGCCCTGCC
>JBJEUC010000285.1:0-2997 GCA_051883635.1 Candidatus Fimadaptatus sp. | reverse complement strand
CGTACTCATCGCGTAGCCTGGCAAGCCCGGCCTCGTCCGGCGGGGCAGAACTGGCGGATGTGCTTCTCCCGGGCAACATATGAAAAACAGGCCGGGCACAAGGCTCCCGGCCTGCTTTTGTATTCTTCTACATGCGCCCGCATTCATCCAGCGCCGCCGCGTACTCATCCCGCAGCCGGGCAAGCCCAACCTCATCCGGCGGGACGGACTTGTTGGGATTGTCGTGCCCGATGAGCTCCTTCCAGTGGGCATGCTCGCCCGCGCCGCAGGCCAGCGCCGCATTCACGAGCCGCTCATCGGCCCACGCGGCGTCTGTCTCCGCATCCGTCAGGCCGAACAGCTCCCTGAGCAGCTGCCGTGCCATCACCATATGGCCGCGCAGCGTGGGGTGTATGCCGTCCTGTGTCACGGGGCCATCCTGCTGGGCCAGCCGGAGCGGCCCGTGCATGTCTATCACGCGCTCGGCCTCCTTAAAGCCGCGTATCAGGTCGGCGTATCGGTCCATCACGTCGGCATAGCGCTCATAGGGCGTCATGTAGCTGAAGCTGCCCACCACTGGCGGCACGCCCCTGCCCTCGAACACAGTGGGCGTGAGCAGCGCCACGCGCGCGCCGTGCGCGTGTATGCGCCTGACCAGCTCGCCCATGCCGTCCATATAGGCCCGCGCCCGTTCCTCGGCGTAGGGGTGGTATATGCCGTCGTTTATGCCGTACAGCACCACCACCCAGTCGGGAGACGCCGCGTCCAGCGCGCGGTCTATGCGGCCCAGCGCGCACGGGCGCGGGAAGGGATGGTCGGGTTCGCTCAGGCCGCTCACGGTCTCGGAGGATACGCCCGCGTTGATGATGCGCACGCCGCCGCCCGCGCGCCTGAGCGCCAGGTCGGCAAGTGCTATGAACCGGCCGTCATCCGATATGCTGTCGCCCATGAACAGCACAGTTATGTCCTTCATGCAGTCGTTCATAGCGCCGCCTCACTTCTTGCGAAATGGGTTGGGCGCTATCGTGCCCTTGGGTCGGGTGGCCTCGTCCATGGTCAGCCCGGTGCAGTAGTCCAGCTGCCGGTACTCGCCCGGCTCGTTTTCGCGCTGGCGCGTAAAGCCGTCCACATCCCACGAGGGCTTGTAAGCAGGCCGCCACGGACGGCACTTCCACTGGTAGCCGCGGAAGGGGTCGCGCGTGCGGTTCATCCAGTCCAGCACCAAGTCGTGCATGCGGTCGCGCTCCGCCGCGTATTCGGGGGCGTCTATGCGGTTTATCATGTCGCACTCGTCGTCGGCCTCGTCGTAGAACTCGTCGGTATCCGTCAGGTGCAGCGCCAGCTTGAAGCGATCCTCCACCGCGGCGCGCATGGGCTGGAAGCCGCCGAAGCCGTCGTGATCCTGCTCGTAGCGGTTGAACTCCACAAACGCCGGTCTGCCGGTGGGCGCCAGCGAGCCGCGCACCTGCTCCATCAGGCTCTCGCCCTCGAAGCACCGGGGTATGCTCTGGCCGAAGTAGTCCATGACCGTCGCGGGCAGGTCGATGTGCGATACGGTGTGCGGGTACACCACGCCCTTGCCCGCCTCGGGGCCGGCGAATATGAGCGGTATGCGCGCTATCTCGTCGTAAACGGCGGGGCCCTTGGCGTACAGGCAGTGCGCGTTCATGGCGTCGCCATGGTCCGAGGTGAACATGCGCATGGCGTCGGGCGTCGCGCTGCGCGCCTTGTCCAGCACGCAGCCTATCTCGGAATCAACGAACGAGTTGCAGCCCATCAGCAGCGGGCTGTCGGGCGACACCTTGTCGCGGTCCAGCTCCAGCCGATGACCGGCCCATAGCCGCTGGTATTCGGGCTTGCCCTCCAGCGTGTCGTAGAGCGAGGGGCGGCGCTTAGCGTGATAGTCATTGTACATTGTGCTATAGGGCGGCGGGCACAGGCTGGGATCGTGCGGCTCGTCATACGACACCACCAGCAGGAAGTCCTCGTCCTTGTGCTTTTCGATGTAGTCCAGCGCCCGCTGCGTTACGCGGTCGGCAAACGTGAACTCCGCCTTGACCTCATTGGGAGGCAGGCAGGTCGAGGGCTGGCGCGATATGTAGCGCTCCTCGCCGGTCAGCTCGTCCAGATAGTTGCGCATGTCGTACCAGTAATCGGGATCCCAGCCGTCCGGGCACACGCCCTCGCCGAAGTAGTCGCCGCCGTCCAGGTGCCACTTGCCTATGTAGGCGCACGCTATGCCCTTGCCGCTCAGCCACTGGCCCAGCGTGCGCACGTTTGCGCCCAGCGGCATGCAGTTGCCCCAGCTGCCGTTGGAGTGCGGGTACATTCCGGTAAACAGCGCCGAGCGCGCCGGGCCGCATACCGGCTGGCAGGTATATGCGCGCTCAAATCGCACGCCCTCCTGCGCCAGGGAATCGATATTGGGCGTTATAACGCCCTCAAAGCCGTAGCAGCCGACCATGTTCCAGCCGGTCGTATCGGTCATAATCCAGATAAACTGTCTGTGCGCCATGACGCAACGCCTCCACATTCATCGTAAGTTCAGGGTATGGTCCGATTATACCATATTCCGCCGCAAAAGTGTAGCCAAAACCCGCGCAAAGCCCACGCGCACCGGCGTGGGCCTTTGCATCAGGGCAGCTCTACCGCATGCACAACGGTGCGCACGTCGCTGCCCTCGTAGCTGCAGGTGACAAACGAGTAGAGCCGCGTCGCCCGGCTCAGGTCCACGCCCTCGCGCACGTTGGCGGAAAGTGATGCGCGCTCCCGTATGAAGCCGGACAGCTCCTCCGCGTCGGCAAAGCGGAACTGCCTGAGCGCGCCGTCGGCCTTCTGCGCGTATGCGGATATTACGGTGAGGTTCAGCGCGCGCTCCGGCGTATACAGCACTATCCTATCGTGAGCGGCGAAGAAGTCCGCATCCTTGAAGTCGACCAGCTGGGCAAACATCGAGCCGTCGCGCATGTGATGGCCATATATAATGGTATGCATTCCCATCAGGTCGGACTGGCTCTC
>JBJEUC010000284.1:0-3000 GCA_051883635.1 Candidatus Fimadaptatus sp. | reverse complement strand
GCAACCCCGGGGCCTTCAAGCACCTGTACGTCTGGTCGGGCATATGGCAGACCAACGGCTACAACGCCATCATATACCTTGCGGCGCTGTCGGGCATAAGCCCGGAGCTGCAGGAGGCGGCAGTGGTGGACGGCTGCACGCGCCTCAAGCGCATATGGCACGTCGACCTGCCCTGCATACGGCCCACGATAGTCACCCTCCTTATAATCAACATGGGCAGCGTCATGAACGTGGGCTTTGAAAAGGTGTTCCTGATGCAGAACCCGGCGATACTGAGCGCGTCCGAGATAATATCCACATACGTTTACCGCATAGGCCTTTTGCAGAGCGATTACAGCTACTCCACGGCCATAGGCCTGTTCAACTCGGTAGTCAACATGGTGCTTATGCTCACGGTGAACTTCATCGCCAAGCGCATAAGCGACACCGGTTTGTGGTAAGGGGGCGTGAACATGCAGGACATAAGGCGCAAGAGCCACATAAAGATGCTGTGGTCGGACCGCATATTCATGGCGTTCATCTATACGCTGCTGACGCTGTCGCTGGTGCTGGTGCTGTATCCGCTGATATTCATCGTCAGCTGCTCGTTCTCCGACCCCACCAACGTGCTCAGCGGCAAGGTCGTATTCCTACCGGTGGACTTCTCGCTCTACTCCTACGAGCAGGTGTTCAAGTATCAGATGGTCATGACCGGCTACCGCAATTCGCTGATATACACCGTGCTGGGCACCACCATCTCGCTTTCGCTCACGATAATGGCGGCCTACCCGCTGGCGCACAGGGGCTTTTACGGGCGGCGGCTGTTCACGGCGTACTTCCTGTTCACGATGATATTCTCCGGCGGCCTTATACCCACGTACCTGCAGGTAAAGAGCGTGGGCATGCTGGGCACCATGTGGGCGGTCATCGTGCCCAACGCCGTGGCGATATGGCTGGTCATAATCGCGCGCACCTTCTTTGAGCAGTCGATACCCACCGAGCTCTACGAGGCGGCCGATCTGGACGGCGCAAGCGACTTCGGCTTCCTCATGCGCATAGTGCTGCCGCTGTCGGGGCCGATAATCGCCGTGGTGGCGCTCAACTACGCCGTGTGGCTGTGGAACGGCTACTTCGACGCGCTGATATACCTGGCCGACCGCTCGCAGTATCCCCTTCAGCTGGTACTGCGCGACATACTGATACTCAACAACAACATCGATCTGCAGAGCGTGGCCGATATCGAATCCGCCGCGCGCAAGCAGGGCCTGGCCGTGGTGCTCAAGTATTCGCTCATCGTCGTGGGCAGCGTGCCGCTGCTGATAGTGTACCCCTTCGTGCAGAAGTACTTCGTAAAGGGCATGCTGGTGGGCGCGGTCAAGGGCTGACAAACCGTATTCATGGGGAGCGTCCCCATAATATAAGCCAAGGAGGCGTAAACATGAAAAAGGCGATATCCATACTGCTGGCGTTGGCGCTGGTGCTGGCTCTGCCCATAGCGGGCATGGCCGAGGGCTTCACCGTGACCGAAAAGGGCACGCTGCCCGTAGTCGAGGGCGACCGCCCCACCTACACCTGCGTGGTAGGCGTAGGCGTGTTCATCGAGGACATGAACACCAATACCCAGTCCCTGTGGTACGAGGAGCAGACCAACGTACACATCGAGTACGAACAGATCAATGAGAACGACACCACCGAGAAGGTGGGCCTGAAGTTCGCTTCCGGCGACCTGCCCGACTTCTTCATGAACGTGGGCTCCTCGATAAGCTCCATGGAGGGCAAGTACGGCGTCGAGGAAGGCATGATAATCCCCCTGGACGAGTACATCGACGAGTACATGGTCTACATGCATGAGGCGCTGGAGACCTTCCCGATCGGCTCGCTGGATACCATACGCCAGTACGACGGCAAGATCTACGGCCTGCCGATAATGAGCGACTGCTTCCACTGCGTGAACGCGGCCAAGATCTGGATCAACACCACCTGGCTCGACACGCTGGATCTTGAAATGCCCACCACCACCGACGAGTTCTACACCGTGCTCAAGGCCTTCAAGGAAAACGACCCCAACGGCAACGGCGTGGCTGACGAGATACCCTTCGCCGGCAGCATAACCGGCTGGAACGCCACCCCCGACAAGGCCATCATGAACGCCTTCCTGTACTATGACCTGTCCATAGCCGACGGCGACATCCAGAGCAACGGCGGCTGGTTCATAGACGACGAGGGCAAGATCGACACCGCCCTGAACAAGGAAGCCTGCCGCGAAGGCTGGCGCTACATCAACAAGCTCTACTCCGAGGGCCTGATCTACGAGGCCTCCTTCACCCAGCAGAACGAGGCGCTGGTGCAGATCGGCGAGAACCCCGAGGGCATCATACTGGGCGCTGCTCCCGGCGGCTGGGGCGCGCAGTTTGCGCAGGTCCCCTCCAAGTCCACCAAGACCGAGGATCAGCACTATGAGAACTACATGACCGTACCGGCGCTCAAGGGCCCGGAGGGCGTGCAGTACGCCATCACCTACACCCAGGATCCCTACACCGCGCTGTGGATAACCGACGTGTGCGAGAACCCCGAGGTCATCTGCCGCTGGGCTGACTACATGTACTCCACCGAGGGCACCCTTACCTTCCGTCACGGCGCTGAGGGCACCAACTGGCGCTGGGCCGAGGACGGCGAGGTCGGCATCAACGGCAAGCCCGCCATCTGGACCGAGCTGGTACCGTGGAACGACTCCGAGCCCCAGAACGAGTACTGGGTAAGCCGCGGCGTGTTCGCCGAGACCGACGAGCTGCGCCTGGGCATGGCGATGGATCCCAACGAGGACATCCACACCGCCGAGGGCAACGAGCTGATGCTCTATCAGGAGACCGCCAAGAACTATCGCCCCTACGCCGCCTTTGACCGCGTAGTGCCCTCCCTCAAGTTCACCGACGACGTCGTGGACGAGTGGACCGCGCTCAAGGTCGACTACGGCAAGTACGTTAAGCAGTGGGCCGTGCACTTCATGACCGGCACCAAGTC
>JBJEUC010000283.1:0-3005 GCA_051883635.1 Candidatus Fimadaptatus sp. | reverse complement strand
CCGGGTGTTTATCCGGCGGAGCAGCGCGGCGTCATACCCTGCAAAGCACCCTTCCTGAACGTCCACTACCAATACGGCCTTCATGATGCTCCCTCCTCCGGCAAACAGAAAGGCCCGAAGAACGCTTCTTCGGGCACATGGTTCTGCATTGCGGGGCCTGCGCCTGTCAGCGCTCCTCGCGGTAGTAGTTGATGCCGCAGCTGCGCGGCTGCTGATGCTTGTGCGAGGGCCGTATGGAGCTGACCACCAGCACGACCGCCGTGGCTATGAAGGGCAGCATCATGAATATGGCCTGCGGTATGTTGGCCACCGAGGCGGGCGTATAGAGGCGCAGCACGCTCAGCGCGCCGAACACCAGCGCGCCCAGCACCACGCGGTAGGGGCTCCAGCCCGCGAATATGACCAGCGCGACCGCTATCCAGCCCAGGCCGTTTATGCAGTTGTACGTCCACAGGCCGTTGCAGGTGACGGTGATGACATACGCGCCGCCCATGGCGCAGATGCCGCCGCCCAGCAGTATATGCACGTACTTGTAGAGCGTGACATTCACGCCCATCGCGTCGGCGGCGGCCGGGTTCTCGCCCACCGCGCGCAGCGAGCGCCCATGCGAGGTGCGGTTTATGTACACGCCCACCGCTATGCACAGCGCGACGCCGAAGTACACGTAGGGGTTATAGCTGAACAGCAGCTTGCCCACATAGGGCAGGTCGCTCAGGCCCGGTATGTTGACCGCCTTGAACACGTTCATCACCTCCGGCGCGAGCGCGCCCGAGGCGGTGTAGCTGCTGCCGAACAGGTTGGCTATGCCGGTGCCGAATATGGTGAGCGTAAGGCCGGTCACGTTCTGGTTGGCCTTGAACGACACCGTGAGCACCGCGTACACCAGCGACCCCAGCACGCCCGCGCCGAACGCAGCCAGCAGCGCCAGCGCCGCGTTCTGCGTATAGAACCCGGCCATGAAGCCGAATATCGCGCCCATGTACATGAGGCCCTCTACGCCCAGGTTGAGGTTGCCGGCCTTTTCGGTAACTATCTCGCCCAGAGTGCCGTACATGAGCGGCACTCCCGCCAGCACGACCGCGTACAGGAACTTTACGATATAATCCAGCGTTTCGTTCATGCCTTTATACCTCCCCTGTCCGCGTCCTCCTTATGCCACACTATGCGGTAATTCAGGAAGAATTCGCTGCCCAGCACGAAGAACAGCAGTATGCCCTGCAGCACGTCCGCCGCCGCCGTGGATATGTTGAAGGTCGACTGCACCGTGCCCGAGCCCTTTTCCAGTATCGAGAACAGCGCCGTGACCAGCAGTATGGCGATGGGGTTGAGCTGGCCCAGATACGCGATGATTATCGCGGTGAAGCCCACGCCGCCCGCAACGGAATCGGTAAGCGTGCGGTCCGGACCGGCCACCTGTATCATGCCCGCCACGCCGCATATGGCCGCCGAGAGGAACATCGTGCGGATGATTATCCACTTGTTGTTCATGCCGGCATAGCGCGCCGTGCGCGAGTTGCCGCCCACGACGCTTATCTCATAGCCGTGCTTGGTGTAGTTGAGGTACACGTAGGTGAACACCACCAGCGCCAGCGCGAATATCCAGCCCACATGCACGCCCAGCACCTGGGGCAGCTGAGCGTTCTTCGCAAAGCGGGCGATGAAGTTGAAGCCCATGGCCTCCGGGCTCTTCCAGGGGCCGTCGCGCAGGTACTGTATCAGATACAGCGCCACGTAGTTGAGCATGAGCGTGAACAGGGTCTCGTTGGTGCCAAAGCGCGCCTTGAAGTACGCCGGCAGCACGCCCAGCAGGCCGCCGCCTATCGCCGCCGCCAGGCACATGACCGTAAGCAGCACCCACTGCGGCCAATCGGAATGGAACAGCGCGAAGTAGGTGGCGCAGGTGGCGCCAAAGCATATCTGGCCCTCCGCGCCGATGTTCCAGAACTGCATGCGGAACGCAAGCGTGATGCCCAGGGACGCTATCAGCAGCGGCACGGCCTGCTTGACGGTCTCCTTAATGACCATGGCGGAGCCCACCGAGCCGCTTATCATGGTGCCGTAAACGGCAAATGGGTTATGGCCCAGGCCGAGTATGAACACGCCGCCCGTAAACAGCGCCAGCAGCACGGCAAGTACGCGGAGCACTATCATCTTCTGGCGCGAAATGTGGCCGCGCTTTACAACATGTATGCCGCCCAGCTTAATCATTGGCGTCATCCTCCTCGACAAATCCGGTCATGAGCGCGCCCAGCTTTTCCTTCAGGCGCTGGCGGGCCTGCATTTCGGCCGAATCCGCCTCCTCATCCTCGTGCGACACGCTGAGCTCGTCCTCCCTTTCGCCCAGCTCGCCGCGCACGTCCACCATGCCGGTGACGCGGCCGCCGCACATGACCATTATGCGGTCGCACAGGCCTATCAGCACGTCCAGGTCCTCGCCCACGAACAGCACGCCCACGTCCTTGGCCTTCTGGCCGTTCAGCAGCTCATAAATCTTGTAGGAGGAGTTGACGTCCAGGCCGCGCACCGGGTAGGCCACCAGCAGCACCTTGGGGTTAAGGTGTATCTCGCGGCCCAGCAGCACCTTCTGCACGTTGCCGCCCGAGAGCTGGCCCACCGGGTGCATTACCGATGGCGTGGATATCTCCAGCTCGTCCACCATGGTGCGGGAAAGGCTGCGCGCGGCGGCCCGGTCCACGAATATGCCCGGGCGGTCGTGATAGCTCTTGAGCAGCACGTTATCGGACACGCTCATGGAGCCAACAAGGCCCATGCCCAGCCTGTCCTCGGGCACGAACGACATCGCGATGCCCCGATGCATTATCTCGCGCGGGTTGAGGCCCTCCAGGTCCTGGCCCTCCAGCTGTATCTTGCCAAAGCTCACCGGCTGCAGACCGGCTATCGCCTCGCACAGCTCCTTCTGGCCCGAGCCGGCTATTCCGGCCACGCCCAGTATCTCGCCGGCGTCCAGCTCAAACGACACGTCGGTCAGCGCCGGCAGGCCGTCC
>JBJEUC010000282.1:7302-12490 GCA_051883635.1 Candidatus Fimadaptatus sp. | reverse complement strand
CGGCTGGCTGCCTGCCTCGCACGCCCGGCACCGAAGCTCCGGACGGTATCGGCGCGTATCAGCCCCTGCGGCCCGCAAATGCCAACTGTGCCGCAGGACACTGCGTCCCGGCCCCGGCCCAAGCTGCCTTTGGCAGTCTGGCAGGGCGCATGCACTGCCGGAAGCGAAGGATGCTCACAGGGGCCCGGACAGCGCTTGCACCCCGGGCATTGGACAGTATGACAACTACCATATGGGAGATGATAATGCATGGACACAGCCAAATACCTGCGGGCCGTGGAACGGCACAAGGGCGCCATACTCGCGGCGGAAAAGTATCTGTGGAGGCATCCCCAAACCGGCTACAACGAGTGGCTGGCCGACAAGTATCTGGCCGAGCGCTTCACAAGGGCCGGGTACGGGCTGCGCCGCGCGGGCGACATACCGGGCTTTACCACCGTGATAGACACCGGCCGTCCCGGGCCGCGCGTGCTGGTGCTGGGCGAGCTGGACTCGCTGGTGTGCTTTGAGCATCCCGAGGCCGACCGGCGCACCGGGGCAGTGCATGCCTGCG
Source organism: Candidatus Fimadaptatus sp. (assembly GCA_051883635.1). Classification (GTDB taxonomy): domain Bacteria; phylum Bacillota; class Clostridia; order Christensenellales; family Aristaeellaceae; genus Fimadaptatus. The sequence continues at coordinate 11,937 of JBJEUC010000282.1, read as the reverse complement.
GCCACTGCGCGCAGTCGGCCGCGCTGCTGGGCATCGCGCTGGCGCTCAGGCAGCCGGGCGTCATGGACGACATGAGCGGCTCCATCTGCCTGTGCGCGGTGCCGGCCGAGGAGCTGATAGAGCTGGAGCAGCGCGATGAGCTGCGCCGCCGGGGCGTGATACGCTACGCCGGGGGCAAGGTTGAGTTCCTGCACCGGGGGTACTTCGACGGCTGCGACATGGCGATAATGGTGCATACCTCCGCGTCCGATAAGGTGTTTGAGACGAACCGCGGCGGAAACGGCTGCGTTATCAAGCGGATAGAATACACGGGCCGCGCCGCGCACGCGGGCGGTTCGCCGCACCTGGGCATAAACGCGCTCTACGCGGCCGAGCTGGGCATACAGGCCGTCAATTCGCTGCGCGAGACCTTCTGCGACGGCGACCACATACGCTTCCACCCGATAATCACCTCGGGCGGCACGGTAGTCAACGCGATACCCGCGCGCGTGACGCTGGAGAGCTATGTGCGCGGCGCGTCGCTGGAGGCCATCGCGCGGGTGAACAGCCGCATCAACCGCGCCCTGGCGGCCAGCGCGGCGGCCATCGGCGCGCAGGTGCGCATATGCGACCGGCCGGGCTATGCCCCGCTCATAAACAGCCCCGCGCTCACCGCCGTCGCCCTGCAGGCCGCGCGCGAGATAGTGGACGAGGGCGAGGTCGAGGCGAGCGACGCCTGGAGCACCGGCTGCACCGACATGGGCGACCTGTCCTCGGTGATGCCCGTGGTGCATCCCTATGCCGGTGGCGCGGCCGGTACCGGGCACGGCTCCGACTACCGCGTCGCCGACCCGTATGTCGCCTGCGTGCGCTCGGCGCAGCTGCAGCTGGTCATGCTGGCGCGCCTGCTGGAAAACGGCGCCGCGCTGGCCCGCCACGTGGTCGGGACCGCGCGCCCGCGCTTTGGCAGCACTGCCGATTACTTCCGCGCGATGGACTCGTTCGAGCTGGAGCGCGACATGGTGCGCTACGGCGACGACGGCAGCGTGACCCTGCTCACCGGCGACCGGGCCGCTCTGTGAGCGGCCCTGCGGGTGGGATACACCATGATAATTCGTTGACAATCCCGGGCGGCGCGCGTATAATTGGTAGCTAAGGATTGCCGTACCTTAAACTGCTTCGCAGGCAAAAAGTATGCGCGGCCGGTCAGTGTCCTTGAGAAAAACTGCCAGGGGGATTGTTATGCGAAACCTTACGATGCTGACGGACCTGTACGAACTGACGATGATGTACGGCTACTGGAAAAAGGGCATGGGCCAGAACCGCGCGGTGTTTGACATGTTCTACCGCGCTACCAGCGAGACCACGGCCTACGCGATAGCCGCGGGCCTGGAGCAGGTGATAGACTACGTGAACGACCTGCACTTTGACGAGGAGGACATTGCCTACCTGCGCTCGCTGGGGCTGTTTGAGGAGGGGTTCCTGGACTACCTGCGCGATTTCCGCTTTACGGGCGACATAATGGCCGTGCCCGAGGGCACGATAGTGTTCTCCTACGAGCCGATATTCCGCGTGACCGCGCCGATAATGGAGGCGCAGCTGCTGGAGACGGCGCTGCTCAACATAGTCAACCATCAGACGCTGATAGCCACCAAGGCCGGGCGCGTGGTGCAGGCGGCCGAGGGCGGCACGGTGCTGGAGTTCGGCCTGCGCCGGGCGCAGGGGCCGGACGCGGGCATATACGGCGCGCGCGCGGCGATAATAGCCGGCTGCAAGGCCACCAGCAACGTGCTTACCGGCGAGATGTTCGGCGTGCCGGTGGGCGGCACCCACGCGCACAGCTGGGTGATGTCCTTCCCGGACGAGCTGAGCGCCTTCCGCGCGTATGCGGAGATATTCCCGGAGAACTGCCTGCTGCTGGTGGATACCTACGACACGCTGGGCAGCGGCATGCCCAACGCGCTGCGCGTGTTCGACGAGCTGCGCGCGCGGGGCTATGAGCCGGCGGGCATACGGCTGGATTCGGGCGACCTGGCCTACCTCAGCCGCGAGTGCCGCCGCATGATGGACGAGGCGGGCTATCCCAACGCCAAGGTGTGCGCCTCGGGCGACCTGGACGAGGAGCTCATTTGGGACCTGAAGGCTCAGGGCGCGGCGATAGACACCTGGGGCGTGGGCACGAAGATGATCACCTCCCAGGACTGCCCGGCACTGGGCGGCGTGTACAAGCTGGCCGCCGAGGAGGTGGACGGCCAGATGGTGCCCAAGATAAAGATATCCGAAAACCCGGCCAAGATTACCAACCCCGGCTCCAAGATGCTCTACCGCCTCTACGACCGCGACGGCATGGCGGTGGCCGACCTGATAGCGCTCGACCACGAGGTGATAGACGCTTCGCAGCCGCTGACCATATTCGACCCGGTGGACACCTGGAAAAAGCTCACGCTGACCGACTATAAGCTGCGCAGGCTGCTCACGCCCATATTCGAGGGCGGACGGCAGGTGTATGAGTCCCCGGCGCTTGCGGACATACAGGCCTACTGCCGGGGCGAGATGGACACCTTCTGGTCGCAGTACAAGCGGCTGCGCAACCCGCACCGCTACAAGGTCGACCTCTCCGACGAGCTGTGGATGCTCAAGCACACCATGCTCCAGCGCAGGCAGGAGCGCGGCTGACGCGCGCCCGCGCAGGGACTTGGCAGGACCATACCCGACCGGCCGCGGCGCGCTGTGCGCTGCGGCCGCGCTTTACCGCAGTGCCGGAGGGCATATCGGTGCAAACTGCGCTTGACAGGCACCGGCGGTTTATGTATCATATGGTTGAAAGACAACATCGGGCGCCGCCCGATGGGATGCGGGAGGAGATCGCTATGTCGGCAGTAGTATGCTTTGGCGAGGTCATGCTTCGCCTGACGCCCCCTGGGTACACGCGCTTTGCGCAGGCCAAGTCGTTTGACGTGGCCTTTGGCGGAGCCGAGAACAACGTGGCCGTATCGCTGGCCTGCTTTGGCGAGCAGTCGAGAATGGTGACAAAGATGCCCGAAAACGCCATTGCCGACATGTTTATGCGCGAGATGCGCGCGCTGGGCGTGGACACCCGCTTTGTAGTGCGCGGCGGCGAGCGCGTGGGCATATACTATGTGGAAAAGGGCGCGTCGCTGCGCCCAACCCGCGTGACCTATGACCGCAGGCATTCGGCCATGACCACGCTCGTGCCCGGCGAGATAGACTGGGACGCGGTGTTTGAGGACGCCGACTGGCTGCACTGGACCGGCATAACCGCCGCCATATCGCCCACGGCCCCGGCGGTGATACTGGAGGCCCTCAAGGCGGCCAGGCGCCACGGCGTGACCGTGAGCTGCGACCTCAACTACCGCAAGAACCTGTGGACGCCCGAGCAGGCCCAGCAGGTGATGCCCGAGCTGGTGGAGTACACCGACGTGATAATCGGCACGGTGGAGGACTCCGCGCTCACCGTGGGCGTGGTGCCCGAGGGCGTGGACATCGAAAAGGGCCGCCAGACCGACGAGGATTACTTCAAGACCGCGCAGCTGCTGGCCCGGCGCTTCAACGCGCCCAAGGTGGCCATGATGGAGCGCGAGAGCATATCCTCCAACGACTGCAACTGGTTCATGAAGCTGTATGACGCGGCCAGCGACACCATGGCGCATTCGCGCGAGTACGCGATACACATACAGGACAACGTGGGCTGCGGCGACGCCTTCGGCGCGGGACTGATATACGCGCTGCGCGCGGGCATGAGCGACCAGGAGGCGGTCGAGTTCGGCACGGCGGCCGGCGCGCTCAAGCACACGATAAACGGCGATTACAACCTGATAACGCGCGACGAGGTGCTGGCGATAGTCAACGGCGGCGCGACCGGGCGCGTGCAGAGGTAACACAGTCAGGCGGCGCGGCGCGGCTCCAGGGCCGTCGCCGCGCTTTTGCGTGCGATGGTTGGCGCGGGAAGGCATACGAGAGTGTCGTAGAGGGCCAACGGCAGAGCGTACGGCGGCGAGGCCCGGCGAAGCGGCGGTGGGAGCGAAGTGGGCTTGCGATACGTGACGCACGGTCACGTGGCCCGGCTCAGGAAACGCATGACTGTACATTCAGTGCCGGGGACGTGAGGCGCTTCGGCGGCAATCGGCAAGGGCGGAGGGTGGCTGGAAAGGGCTTGCCTGCGCTGCTTGCCGGGCGGGCAAAGCTGACGGGCAGACTGCGCGGCGAGGCGGTGGAGGCTCCTCGGCTGTGGACGCGTAGGCTCACGAGCGGAAATGCGTGCTGCGGCCTGAGTGACATTAAGCGCGGCGCGCATTGCGGGATGATGATGCGGGAGAGCGGCGTTTGGCGCGTGCCCGCTCAGACTGCCTGGCAGGTCTGTGCCCATGTGCATCCGGCGCGTCCTCCGTGTCATGGCGCACCGGGAAGCAGGCGGTCGGTGCGGCGCGCTCAGAACACCTGTGAGGGCTGCGGACGTGTGAGGACGGCATGCCCGACGTAGCGTGGAGAGGAACACGGCGCGCCCGCTCGGACTGCCTGGCAGAGCTGTGCCCATGTGCATCCGGCGCGCCCTCCGTGGCATGGCGCGTTGGGAAGCAGGCTGTCGGTGCGGCGCGCTCAGAACACCTGTGAGGGCTGCGGACGTGTGAGGACGGC
>JBJEUC010000282.1:0-7202 GCA_051883635.1 Candidatus Fimadaptatus sp. | reverse complement strand
TGTCGGTGCGGCGCGCTCAGAACACCTGTGAGGGCTGCGGACGTGTGAGGACGGCGTACTCGATGTAGAGTGGCGCACTGGTTGCGCGGCACCCGGCGCGCCCGCGCGGCCTGTCTGTCAGAGATGTGTCCCTATGCATCCGGCGCGTAACCGCCCGCCACGGCTGTGGACAAATGCGCACGGCGCGCGTCCCATCAATTCGCGCGGGCTGTGGAAAAGAACGATTGCGAACCCGCCCGGGGAGGTGACGAGTATGGCGACGATAACCGAGCTGCGGCCGATAAAGCGCCGCGTGCTGATAATGGTGGACGGGCGCAGGTTTGCCTGCGTGCCGCGCGCCGGGGTGGACGAGCTGCAGCTTGAGCAGTTCGACGAGGTGGACGCGGATGAGCTGGGCCAGGCCATCGCCGCGCGGCAGTTCGAGGGCGCGTATGCCTATGCGCTGGACCTGCTGGCGGCCTCGATGCGCACCCGCAAGCAGGTGCTGACCAAGCTGGCCGAGCGCGGCTGCTGCGCTCTCACGCTGGAAATGGTGGGGCAGCGGCTGGCCGAGAGCGGGCTGCTGGACGACGCGGCCTACGCGGCGCGCCGCGCGGAGCTGATGAGCGCGCGGGGCAAGGGCCGCCGCGCGGCGCTGAACGACCTGATACAAAAGGGCGTGGACGCGGAGACGGCGCGGCGCTCGATAGAGAACTGGGACGTCGGGGCCGAGCAGCGCGCCGCCGAGGAGGTCGCGCTCAGCTTCATGCGCAAGCGCTGGGGCGACGACCGGCGGCGCGCGCGCATGCTGACGTATGCGGCGCTCTCGCGGCGGGGCTACCCGGGCGACGTGGCGCGCGCGGCTGTGGATAAGGCGGCGCGGGCGCTGGCGGCCGAGGATGAGGACGAGTGACGCGCGGCGCGCATGGGGAGGAATAGCATGGAGCGGGACTTTACGCCGGGGCGGGAAGAGCTGCGCGCGGTGCTGCGCGATTTCGGCATAGCCGGGGAGCCGGAGGACATAAGGGAGCTGCTGCGCTATAATTACCGCCGCCATGACCCGGACAGCGGCGAGATAAGGCTGATACTGCGCGTCGGGCTCAGGGGGCGCGCGCCGATAGTGCTCAAGCTGGTAAACGAGCGCGAGCATCCGCATGAGCTGATAGAGGCCCAGGCCGCCTTTGCGGAGCTGCTGCGCCAGAGTGGCGTGCTCACACCGCGGCACTATGCCTGCGCGGAGGGATATTGCGCCGAGCGCCGCCTGGACGGCGCGCGCGTGGACGTGACGGCGGAGGACTTCTGCGAGGGCGAGCTCAGGCGCGTGGGCCGGGACAACATAGGCGGCATAGGCGCGCTGCTGGCCCGCATGCACAGCATATCCGAGCGATGCGGCTGCCATGTGCGCGGCAGGGTGCTGTTCGACGTGCTGGAGCGCAACGACCTGACGGGCTTTGACCGCATAAGCGGGCTGGCCGCGCGGCTCAATGGCCCGGCGCTCGCGCGCTTTGAGCGGGTGCGCGCGCTGCATGCGGCGCGCAGGGCGCGGCTGGAGGTGCTGCGCGCGCGGCCCCGGTACGCCGTGCAGGGCGATATGAGCGACTGCAACATGTTTGTGAGCGCCGGGGGCGGGCTGGGCGTGTTCGACTTCAACAACTGCGGCGACAACTGCCTGTATATCGACGCGGTGATGCAGGGCGTGTTCGTGGCGCGGCTGATGGACTACGACGCGCCGCTGACCTTCGCCCAGAGCCGCGAGCTGTTTGGCGACTTCATGCGCGGCTATGCCGGGGTGCGGCCGCTGAGCGCGGAGGACAGGGCGCTGCTGCCCGACATGTGGGCGGTGATAAACGGGCTGTGGCTGGCGGACACCGTGTTTGGCGAGGACTCGCTCACGCACGCGGTGGACGCGGGCGATATGGCGCGGGCCTGCGCGCGCCTGGACGCGATGCACGAGCGGCTGAGCGAGCAGCTGGAGCTGGACGTGTAGGCGCGGGTTGGGAGAGATGTGAGAGCGGCGCGGGGAGTGGACGTGGGAAAGGCGGGGCAGGGATGAGGCGGCGCAGGAAGCGGGTGTCTGCCCATGGCAAGCGTCTGCTGCGCATGGCGATAGGGCCCACGTGTCATCGGCGAAACCGACGGGGCGCACCACGGCATAGGCGGCGCATATGTGCGGCGGCGCAGGAAGCGTGCATATGAACAAGGCAAGCCCATGCCGCGCAATACGGCATGGCACGCGCGCCATCGGCGAAACCGACGGAGCATACCACGGCTAATGCGGCGCATACGCGCGGCAATACATAGAACGCATATCTGCCAAAGGCCAATTCCCGCTGCGCAAGACGGCGGGGCCAGTGCGCCATCAGCGAAACCGACGGGGCGTCCCACTTCTCATATAGAACCTTCTGCGCGACAGAGATGCGATAATGCGCATATGTCCGAAGCGAACGACAACTGCGCAAGACAGCGGGGCCAGTGCGCATCGGCGAACCATGCGGAGCGCACCACGGCTCAGGCAAACTCACTCCGAACAAGACGGCGCGGCCCATGCCCCATCCCTGAACTCTGCCAAGCGCCACAGTTAGTTCAGGAAGCGCATATGCGCGGCAGTGCAGGAAGCGTGCGCCAGCCGGAGGTGAACGATAATGTGCAAGCCAACGCATCCCGCGCGCCATCAGCGCATCCTGCGAAAACTCCAAGGCTTAAGCGGCACGTGCTGCGCGGCAGGGACGAATCGCACACATGCACAATGTCAACTTCCGCCACGCAAGACAGCATACCACATACCCAACTCCGTAATCAAAGGAGCCGCGCACGCTTTCAACGTGCGCGGCTCATTCCGCATTCGGAACGTCATTTACCTATCAGCCGGTCCACCGCTTCGCGCACCAGCCGGGCGTTGCCGCGCCCGCCCAGGGCCTTCATCGTCAGGCCCACCAGCGCGTTCACCGCGCCCGACTTGCCGGCGCGCACGCGCTCGACCAGCGGCGCGTTGGCCGCGATGACGCCGCGCGCGGCGGATTCTATCTCGCTCAGGTCGCTTATCTGGCGCAGACCCTGCGCGCGCACGTATTCGTCCACGTCGAAGTCGCGGCTCATCAGCAGGAGCATCAGCTCGCGCGCGGCGGCGTGGCTTATCTCGCCGGCGTCGGCCAGCTGGCAGACGCGCGCGGCCCGCTCCGCGCTCAGCGCGTCGTAGCTCAGCGCGCCCTCCTGTGCCGGGGCGGCGCAGTCGCTCAGCAGTATCGCCGCGGTGCGGGGCTTTGCGCCCACGCCCATGCGGCCCACTATGGCCTCGAAGGCATCGGCCATGTCGCGGCGCGCGACCAGCCGGTCGGCCTCCTGGGCGCTCAGGCCGTAGACCTCACGGTATTCGGCCGCGCGCTCGTCGGGCAGGCGCGGTATCGAATCGCGCAGGGCCTGAAGCTGCCCGGCGCTTATGTGTATCGGCGGCAGATCGGGGTCGGGGAAGTAGCGGTAGTCGCTGTCGTTTTCCTTGGAGCGCATGGAGCTGGTCTCGCCGCTTTCGGCGTCGAAGCGACGCGTCTCCTGCACAATGGGCACGCCCGCCGCGAGCGAATCGACCTGGCGGCGGTACTCCGCGTCTATGGCGCGCGTGACGGAGACGAAGGAGTTGAGGTTCTTCATCTCGGTGCGCGTGCCCAGGGGCTCGCCGGGCCTGTGTACCGACAGGTTCACGTCGCAGCGCATCTGGCCCCGCTCCATGGCGGCCTCGCTCGCGCCCACGTACAGCGCCATCGCGCGCAGCTTCTGCAGCAGCGCCACGGCCTGCGCCGCAGTGCGGATGTCAGGCTCGGTCACTATCTCTATCAGCGGCACGCCGCAGCGGTTGAAGTCCACCAGCGTGCCCTTGCCCTCAACGTGCACCAGCTTGCCCGCGTCCTCCTCTATGTGTATGCGGTTTAAGCGTATGCGGTGGCTCTCGCCGTCCACCACTATGTCCACATAGCCGCCCTTGCACAGCGGCATGTCGTACTGCGATATCTGGTACGCCTTGGGCAGGTCGGGGTAGAAGTAGTTCTTGCGGTCCTGCTTGGACAGGGGCGCTATCTCGCAGTGCGCCGCCATGCCAAAGCGCGCCGCCTTTTCCACCACCGCGCGGTTGAGCACCGGCAGCGTGCCCGGCAGCCCGCAGCATACTGGGCAGCACTGCGTGTTGGGCGCGGCGCCGAAGGCAGTGGGGCAGGAGCAGAATATCTTGGAACGGGTGTTCAGCTCCATGTGTATCTCCAGGCCTATCACGGCCTCATATGCTTCAGCCATTACTTCACGCCTCCCTGCGCGCAGCGCGCCTCTATCTCGTCGTATGTGCCCACGGCCTGCTCCAGCGCCAGCCCGGCGCGGTATATCGTCTGCTCGGAAAAGTGCGGCCCGATGAGCTGCACGCCCACCGGCAGCCCCTCGCCGTCGCGCGCGCAGGGCATGCTCAGCGCCGGAAGCCCGGCGATGTTGACCGGCACGGTGTATATGTCGCCCATGTACATCTCAAGCGAGGTGCCCTTCTCGCCCGCACGGTAGGCGGTCGTAGGCGCGACGGGGGAGAGCATCAGGTCGAAGCGGCCGAATACCTCGTCGTAGGCGCGCGATATCAGCGTGCGCACCTGCAGCGCCTTTTTGTAGTACGCGTCGTAATAGCCGCTGGACAGCGCGAACGACCCCAGCATTATGCGGCGCTTGACCTCCGCGCCGAAACCCTCGGTGCGCGAGCGGGTGTAGAGCTCCTCCAGCGTATCGAACTCGCGGGCGCGGTAGCCGTACTTGACCCCGTCAAAGCGCGAGAGGTTGCTGGAGGCCTCGGCGGAGGAGATGACGTAGTAGGCGGGCAGGGCGTATTTGAGTATCGGCATGGATACCTCCTCAATGTGCGCGCCCTGCTCCTCCAGCGCGCGCGCCGCGCCCAGCACGCCCGCCTTCACATCCGGGGCGATGCCGCCGGACAGGAACTCGCCCGGCAGTGCTATGCGCATGCCCTTTACGCCGCCGCGCAGCCCCTGCGTGAAGTCGGGGTATTCGCGCCGCACGCTGGTGGCGTCGCGGCTGTCGTGGCCCGCTATCGCGCTCAGCACATAGGCGTTGGACTCCACATCGGCGGTGAATGGGCCTATCTGGTCCAGCGACGAGGCAAAGGCGATGAGCCCGTAGCGCGATACGGAGCCGTAGGTGGGCTTCATGCCGACCACGCCGCAGAAGGCCGCCGGCTGACGTATCGAGCCGCCGGTGTCCGAGCCCAGCGTGAACGCGGCCTCGCGCGCGGCTATGGCCGCCGCGCTGCCGCCCGAGGAGCCGCCCGGCACGCGCTCGGGGTCGCGGGGGTTGTGTACGGGCTTCAGGGCCGAGTTCTCGGTGGAGGAGCCCATCGCGAACTCGTCCATGTTCAGCTTGCCCATGAGGGGCGTGCGCTGCGCATTCAGGCGCTCTATCACGTGCGCGTCGTAGGGCGGCACGTACTTCTCAAGCATGCGGGAGGCGCAGGTGGTGCGCACGCCGCGCGTGACTATGTTGTCCTTTATCGCGCCCGGTATGCCGGCCAGGGGCGGCAGCTCCTCGCCCGCGGCTATCGCCGCGTCCACGGCGTCGGCCACGGCCAGCGCCGCCTCGTCCGTGCGGGTCAGGTACGCTCCCACCGCGCCGTCGGCGGCGTCTATGGCCGCGCTGAACGCCTGCGTCAGCTCGCGCGCGGATATCTCCTTTGCGCGCAGCCTGCGCGCCAGTTCGCTTATCTTCATCTCAACAGCCATAACGCTTCCTCCTTACGCGAATGTGCGCGGCACTATCGGCATGCCCTCGTACTGGGCGGGCGCGGCCGCCTCTATCATCTCCCGCGAGCCCTCCCAGCGCGCGGCCACGTCGTCGCGCAGCACGCTCTCGAGCCGCGATGCGTTGGCCATTACGGGCACGCCGCTGGTGTCCAGCTCGCTCAGCTCGCCCGCGAAATCGACTATCGCGCGCATGTCGGCCTCCATGGCCGCGCGGTCCTCCTCGGGCACAGCCAGCCTGCTCAGGCGCGCCACCAGGTCTATGTCTATATCGGAGGCGCGCGCGGGCCTGCCGGCGCGCGGGGCGGCGCTCTGCGACTGCGCGCCCGCACTCTGAGGCTGCGCCGCGCCCGCAAGGCCCAGCGCCTTGAGCTGGCTCTCATCCACCGGCGTGGGCGCGTCGGTCATCGGGCAGGAGGCGTCGCGTATCTTGGGGAAGGCCACCACGTCGCGCAGCGAGGGCAGCCCCAGCATCTGCATGACCAGCCGGTCGAGGCCGAAGGCGAAGCCGCCGTGGGGCGGGGTGCCGTAGGAGAAGGCGTGCACCATGAAGCCGAAGCGCGCCTCTATCTCCTCGGGGCTGAAGCCCAGCGCGCGGAACATGCGCGCCTGTATGCCGCTGTCGTGTATGCGGATGGAGCCGCTGCCCAGCTCGATGCCGTTGAGCACCACGTCGTAGGCCAGCGCGCGCACGCGGGCCGGGTCGCTCTCCAGGTACTCCATGTCCTCGGGGTTGGGCATGGTGAAGGGGTGGTGCATGGCCACGAAGCGCTTTTCCTCCTCGCTGTATTCAAACTGCGGGAAGTCGGTCACGAACATGAGCTTGAACCGGCGCGGGTCTTTAAGCCCCAGCATGTCGCCCAGGTGCAGGCGCACTACGCCCAGCGTGCGGCGCACGGCGGCGAGCGTGTCGGCGCTGAAGAGTATGAAGTCGCCCGGATGCGCGCCCACGCGCTCAAGCAGCGCGTCCATGTCGGCCTTTGCGAAGTACTTGGTCAGCACCGAGTACAGCTCGCCGTCGGGCCGCCAGGCTATCCAGGCCATGCCCTTGGCGCCCGCGCGCGTGGCGGTCTCGGTCAGCTCCTCTATCTCGGTGCGGGTGAAGTCGCTCTTGCCGGGCACGCATATGGCGCGCACCACGCCGCCCGAGGCGGCGACCTTTTTGAATACAGCAAAGCCGCAGCGCGCGGCGATGTCGGTCAGGTCGCGTATCTCAAGGCCGAAGCGCAGGTCGGGCTTGTCGCTGCCGTAGGAGTCCATGCCCTCGGTCCAGGTGAGCCGGGGCAGGGGCGTTTCCAGCTCCACGCCCAGCGCGCGGCGGAACAGGTGGCGGAACAGCTTTTCGAGGTGCTCGAGCACGTCCTCCTGGGTGACGAAGCTCATCTCCATGTCCACCTGGGTGAACTCGGGCTGGCGGTCGGCGCGCAGGTCCTCGTCGCGGAAGCAGCG
>JBJEUC010000281.1:0-3007 GCA_051883635.1 Candidatus Fimadaptatus sp. | reverse complement strand
AGATGGGCAGCGCCGGATGGCAATGCGGTCGAAGCGGACGGACACTAAGCGGGATGGCGGCGCGGGCAAAGTGGCCGGACGCTGCGCGGAAGGACGGTACGGGCGACGCAGATGGACGCAGCGTGGGATGGTGGCGAGGACTTTGTGGATTGACAGCACTGGCTGGCTGCGCAGGCGACGCAGACTCACGCTGCGCTGGAAGGCGCAAAACACCGCCGCAGCTGAAAGCCTGCGGCGGCGATAATGTCGTCCTCCACTACCCGGAAAGCGCGGGAGAGCCGATGTCATCCCGCGCATGATACGTTTCCGGCGGCATGTGCGCACAAGCACGCGGTGCATTCTTCGGATGTGCCTGCCAACAGTAGCAGATGTCGCCTCCCTGCGGTCGCCGCGCACAGAGAACGCAGCATATGAGCAAAAACGCAAACTGATTCGGCGGCAGTTGGGCCTGCTCCCCCGCTGCCGCCGAGCCCTGCCGCTCACACACTGCGGCGCGCATGTGTCCGCGTCAGCCCGGGAAATGGCGGTCGAAGTAGCGCATATACTGCTGCCAGTCGTAGCGGCTGAGGAAGTGCAGCCCCGTGCGCAGGTGGTAGCCCACCTCGCCCTCATGCAGACTCTCGCCCGGCGCGATGAACTCGCCCGAGGGGTCGACGAGGCCCCGCAGGCCCAGCAGCCGGTAGGCCTCCCCGGCCAGGCTGGCGGCCATGAACTCGCTCACAGGATCCGACCAGGTATCCTCCAGCGCGCTTGCCACGTACAGGTGGCGCGGGGCCAGCAGCGCCAGCAGCTGATGCTGGTCAAAGGGCATGTCCTGCTCGCGGCCGATGTACTTTTTGTAATTGCCGCAGAACCAGTACGGGAAATTGCGCGTTATCTGCTCCACGCGCTCGCCCTGCTTGCCGCGCGTTATGGCCGCGCCCGAGCAGCCCGAATCGTTGCTCACGCCGGCGGCAAAGCGCTCGTCCTGCGCGGCGCACCACAGGGCGGTCTTACCCAGCCTTGAATGGCCCACCACGAATATGCGGCTCTTGTCCACCTCGGGCAGGGTCTGCACGTAGTCCATCACGCGGCTGGCCGCAAAGGCCCACATGCCTATCTTGCCCCAGTCGGTGGCGGGGTTCTCGCGGGGGTACATGGCGGCCAGGCCGCTGTCGAACTCGTCCTTGTCCAGCGTCACATCGTTATAGCAAAAGGTGGCCATAGCGTAGCCGCCGTCCACAATCTCCTCGATGGGGCCATAGCGCCCGTTGGGGTACGGCAGGAACGATATGTACAGGAACAGGGGCAGCGGGCGCCCGGCCCTGGGCAGTATGATGTCGGCCGTGAACGAGAACTCGCCCCGGGGCGTGTCGAAGCTGAGCCTGACCGGATAGTGGTCCGCCTTGCCGGCCCAGGCGTTGTTTTCATAGGGGCCCTTTTCGGCGCGCACGCACGCGGGCGCGGGCGGCGTGACGCCGTACTCCTCGCGCATGAACAGCTCCAGGGTCTGCCTGCGGTACGCGCTCCATTCCCCGGCGGTGAGGCCTTCGGGTATCGTGGGCGGCAGCGCGCGCGCCGCTACATCGTCGCAAAACATGTTATCCCTCCATTCTGTCCGGATATATTCGACGTCCGCGGTGTCATCCCTTCACGCTGCAGGCAATAACCTGACTGCCAGCAGCGCGGAAGGGCCGGGCCTGCCCTTTGAGCGGCCCTCCATCGCCGTTTGCCCCCTCCTCCCCTCGCCTATTGACTTAATCCCCCGCCGCGCATATAATTTATACGATAACGCCGCGCGGCAGACAACGCGCCGCGCATACGCCGGAGGTAAGAGAACATGTTTTATGCCGATGCGCATTGCGATACGCTGTACGCGCTGGCCGTGGAGCACAAGAGCGCGCACACGCTGGACATAACGGTGGAGGGGCTGCGGAAGATGGGCGCGTACCTGCAGACCTTTGCGATGTTTGCCGGGCGGGGCGGCCCCGAGGGCGAGCCCTACCGCCACGTGACCGACGAGCTGCAGTGCAGCTACACGCTGGGCATACCCATATACCGCGGCGCGCTGCCCGAGCTGCCTCCTGCCGACGCGCGCGGCATACTGGCCATAGAGGGCGGCGAGGCGCTGGAGGGCAGCCTTGCGCGCCTGGACGAGTTCGCGGACGAGGGCGTGCGCATGATAGCGCTGACATGGAACTACGAAAACGAGATAGGCACGCCGGCCGCGCTGTCCCCCGAGGGCGGCATAAAGGAGTTCGGCCGGCGGCTGATAGGCCGCATGAACGAGCGCGGCGTGCTGTGCGACGTATCGCACCTGAACGAGGCGGGCTTCTGGGACGTGATGGACCTGACGGCGCTGCCGCCGGTGGCGTCGCATTCCTGCGTGCGCGAGCTGTGCAACCACCGCCGCAACCTGTGGCGCGACCAGGTGCGCGCGATAATCGACCGCCGGGGCTTTATCGGCGTAAACTTCTACCCGCACTTCCTGCGCGAGGGCAACCCCGCCAACGTGAACGTGGATACCGTGGTCGAGCACATAGACGAGATTGTGCAGATGGGCGGCATAGACACGGTGGGGCTGGGCTCGGATTTCGACGGCATAGAGGTGCGCCCGGTGGGGCTCGACTCCCCCGCCGACGTGCCGGCCATATTCGAGGCGCTGAAAAAGCGCGGCTACGACGACGAGGCGCTGGCGCAGATAGCCGGGCTCAACTACTACCGCGTGCTCAGCGGCACGCTGGAGGAATGAGCGGGCGCGGGTAGCGCGGCGGCGAAGGGGCGCGGAGGGGTCGTGTGCAAGGACGCGGGCGGCGGATGATGCGCGTTACTGGCGCAGCAATGCATTGGCGCTTGGGACGGCGGCGTGAACCTGCCATACGAAGCGAAGGTGCGCAACGTAAGAGGGCAGCCCTTCCGGCTTCAAGTTGGGCGCAGTACCGTGTTCACAGGGATGCGTTGCTTCTCCGCAGGTCGCTTGCATATCGATATGTAATTGCTACATAGCGGATAGAGTTCAGCCCGTCCG
>JBJEUC010000280.1:0-3011 GCA_051883635.1 Candidatus Fimadaptatus sp. | reverse complement strand
GCAACGTGCTGGGCGTGGCCCTCAAGCAGCCGCACCGCAAGCTCTGGGCCGTATGGCAGCCCCACACCTATTCGCGCACCAGGGACCTGTTCCGCGACTTCGTAAAGTGCTTCGACGGCGTGGACCACGTGCTGATAACCGACATATACGGCGCGCGCGAAAAGGACCCGGGCGACATCAAGGCCGAGCAGTTCGTGCCCCACCTGCGCGCGCGCGGGCTGGTGGTCAACCACACGCCCACCTTCGACGACGCGGAGAGCTACCTGCGCTCGCACTGGAAGCCCGGCGATCTGGTCATCACCCTGGGCTGCGGCAACATAAACCTGCTCAACGACCAGATAAAGGAGCACGGCGACAGCGCGGAGTATTGACGTAGATTATGTTTGAGCCGGGGAGCGTATGCTCCTCGGCTTATTTGTTTTAAGTTTAGTGGTTTATGTTGACTTTTTCGGCCTTTAATGTTAATATATGGGTGAAGGGAGTGGAGGGAGCCTGTAAATCTAACATGCAGGCAGATTCTGTTGAGCACCTCGCTAGTAGACCGTCATAAGGAGGTATAGTCATGAAGAAGGTATTTATACTAAGTCTCATACTTGCTTTTGCGTTGTCGCTAACCGTCGTCGCTTTTGCAGACAATTCCGTTTATTTTGAGCCGACTAAGTCATTTACAGCACCTGGCGATATCGTTATTTCTTCACGTTTGCAAAGAGAATATGTGAAAGATGTATTTGATTTGCCGGTTTATGATGAATCGGTCATTTCATTGACTGATGTCCATAGCAATAAAATAAACCGTGATACGTTTGCTGCAAATCATGCTAGTAAGGCTATTAAGTGCGTCACAGAACTGCCAGGTGGAGTCATTGAGGTGAACATAGCCGTACCCTTAATTAAGGACAACAATGGTCACCTAATCAATGCATTTAGCATAAATCCAAATTATCTGAATAATTCCGTATATGCAACTTCTCGCTCTCGTCAGTGGGACACAAGCATACCTGATATCACATATCGTGTAATAGGTTATTACACTCAGGAAGTCATTAGTAATCATTATGTGTATCGGTTGCTTTCTGCTAAGTTTAAATGGTGGCGTGCAGATAGTTCTTCATCATATAAAGTAAATCGCTTCATTCTCAATGCGGCGGTATGTGGTGATCTATACGACACTTCATTTAATCTTATTCAGACTGACTATGAGAAAATGAAAACCTTGGACAAGTCTAGTCCTACCATCGATACTTACTATAGTACTGGAACCATAATGTCTAGTACAGGAAATGTTGTTACTGTCGGTGGAGGAGATCAGGGAGCAACTCTCGATTGGGAATATTGGGTTTACAATCGTGACGGAAGCAATGTTCGTGATATAGGATCTGCAACCGTATTCGCGCCATAAGCACTTCATATTACGATGACGGGAGGTATCGCCATGAAGCGTATTTTCATCCTTGCCCTGAGCCTGCTCCTTGCCCTGTGCGCCTGCGCCGCAGCCGAGCCCGCCGCGCCCGAGGCGCTGGACATGACGGTGCTCAGCGAAAGCAGCGCCTACCAGTTCGACTTCCTGCCCTGGTTCTCCGCGCCCGAGGCGGCGCATGAGGCGTTCGCCGGGGTCGAATGGCGGCGCGTGAACATCGACGGCGAGCTGACGCTCATTGAGTTTGGCTACCCCTCGGCGCTTACCGGCGGCGAGGGCCGCATGCGGCTGATATACCGCCTGACCGGCGGCGACATAGCCCTGACCGAGATACGCTTTACCGAGATGCTCCCGGACGCCGGGGCCGCCGCGGCTTACATCGACGCGCTCGCCTCGCGCTACGAGGACATGCAGGCGCGTCAGGCGCTGGGCCGGTCGAGCCGCACGCTGCTGAAGGTGCGCGAGTCGCTCGACGAGGAGAACCTGAACGACGGCGCGTATCACCTGCGCATGACGCTGAGTAACGTAAAGACCTTCGCCGCGCCCGACGGCGCCGAGTACGGCGCGCAGCTGTACGTGCAGGTCGACCCGGTGAAGGAGCTGGGCGAATACCTGCCCGGCGAGGGCGAGTACTTCGCCGCCATCAGCATTACGCTCGCAAGCGGCTCCTCCGGCGCGCAGGCTGCGTATTACATGTACTGACGAGCGCCCGACATACCGCATCCCCCGCCCATCGGCGGGGGCATTTTGTTGTGGAAATTTACCTTAACAGGAGCGACAGCGGCAGCGCCGCGTGCTATGCTTAAGGGTAGTTGATTTTCTGAATATCGGAGGGCGCACGAATGAAGATCGGATTTGACAACGAGCTGTACGTGCAAAAGCAGATGGAGCACATACTCGAGCGCATGAAAAAGTTCGACAACAAGCTCTATATCGAGTTCGGGGGCAAGCTGTTCGACGACTTCCACGCCTCGCGCGTGCTGCCGGGCTTTCATGCCGACGCCAAGCTCAGGCTCCTGCAGAACTTTGCCGACAAGGCGGAGATCATCATATGCATACACGCGGCCGACATTGAGGCCAACAAGATACGCGCCGACTTGGGCATAACCTACGACATGGACGTGCTAAGGCTGATAGACAACCTGCGCGCGAGCGGCCTTACCGTGACCAGCGTAATCATCACGCGCTATACGGGCCAGCGGGCCGCGCGCGTGTTCAAGCACAAGCTGGAGATGCGCGGCATGAGGGCCTACCTGTTCCATCCCGTGAACGGCTACCCCACCGAGGTGGACGCCATATGCTCCCCGCAGGGCTTCGGCTCCAATCCCTACGTTGAGACCACGCGCCCCCTGGTGGTCGTGACCGCGCCCGGCCCCAACTCGGGCAAGCTGGCCGCGTGCCTGAGCCAGCTCTACCACGAGCATCAGCGCGGCGTAAAGGCGGGCTACGCCAAGTTCGAGACCTTCCCGATATGGAACCTGCCGCTCAAGCACCCGGTGAACCTGGCCTACGAGGCGGCCACCGCCGACCTCAAGGACGTGAACATGATAGACCCGTTCCACCTGGAGGCCTACGGCAAGACGGCGGTCAACTA
>JBJEUC010000279.1:0-3026 GCA_051883635.1 Candidatus Fimadaptatus sp. | reverse complement strand
TGCCCTCGTCATCTATATAGTAGACAAAGGAGCGGCCCCCGGCGGAGCTTATGGCCTTGGAGACGACGTAGAGCGCGTCGCTGCGGGTGTCCAGCGTGAGGGTGAGAGTGCCGCGGTCGCCCGATTCCAGATCGACCGCCGGCTCGGTGAGCTTTAGGTACACCGTGCGCTTGTCGCCCGTGGTCTCGGGCTCACTGAGCCCCAGCTCGGCGGCGGTCATTACGCGCGCGGGATAGGCGACCTTGTTGCAGGTGATGTCGACCACGTCGCCGGGGTTGAGCAGGTCGTAGTACTCGGTCTCGGCCGAGAACATGGACGATTCGGTATCAGACAGGGTGATGAAGATGGCGTTCTCGGTCGAGGTGTCGCCGTCGGAGTAGTTGCGCACGTACATCACTGTGCCGTCCATGCCGGCCACTATCTGGCGCTGATCGCGCTGCTGCTCGTATTCGGCCAGCTTGAGCCGCTGTATGTACAGCGAGTCCTCTATCGCCTGCACGCGCAGCTCCAGCTCGCTGCGCCTGTCGGCCAGCGACACGGCCGACTTGCGCTCCTCGGGCGTGAGCGTGTCCAGATAGAGCCTGTGCCGCTCGAGCTGAAGCTCCATGAGCGTCTGCTCCTGGCGCAGCTGCGTCTCCAGGCGCGCTATTGTCGATTCGCAGGCGGCGATGTCGGATTTGAGCGTGCCCATCTGCAGCTCGGCCAGCAGCGTGCCGGCGGTCACATAATCGCCCCTTTGCACGTACACGCCCTCGTAGTACAGCCCGCCCACGCCGAAGGAGAGCTTTTCCTCCTTGACCGGCTCGTAGCGGCAGTAGATCGATTGAGTCAGCTCAAGATCCCCGCGCAGCACGCTGGTCAGCGTGTACTCGGCCGTCTGATAGTCCTTTATCACCGGCGAAGAGCGGAATACTTCCTCCTCGGGCAGCATGGCGCACCCGTGCAGGCAGCATAGCGCCAGGGGTAGGGCGGCGCCGGCGATGACCTTTTTCAATTTCATATCCATAAGAACTCCTTATTGCTTGCAGCTTGACCATGATACACATTCTATCACATCGCCGGGGCATAAACAAGCCGAAAACCGCTCATCAAAAATACTAAGAGCGCAACCGTAAAAATTATGCTCATGAAATTATGCACAGCGCCGACGCGGCTAAATAATGACGCAGGTGGTTGACATAAGCGCGCAAGTTATGTAAAATGCAGGTGCATGGAAATCTGCGAAAGGATGGCGGCTTTGTCATGAATAAAAGGATTGTCAGCCTGGCTATGGCCCTGGCCCTCACCGCCGGCAGCGCGGGAGCGGGCGCGCAGGCGGAGCTGAGGAACACCGCGCCCATAATGGACCTGAGCGCGCTTGGAGCCCAGCAGGCGTTTGTACAGGACAAAACTACCGGCGCGTGGAGCCTCACGCCCAACGCGGCGCAGGCGGCGCTGGACGCGCTGGCCGGCGGATACGGGCGCGGAGGCGCTGCGGGAACGCTGTTTTTCTGCGTGACGCTGGAGGGCAGCGCGGAGCTCAACACGCTTACCCCCATGCTCAACATGTACTTTATAGGCGGCGCCGAGGTGAACGCGGGCGCGGCCTCGCTGCTGCTGGACGGCGTGCGGTATGACTTTGAGCTGGCGGGCGAGACCTCGGCCGTGGGCGCCTACCGGGCCGAGGTGATGCGCGCGCCGCTTGATGCGGACGGCATGGCGATGCTGCGCGCGCTCGCGGCGGCGGACGAGTTCGACGTGATGCTGCACGGCGCGACCAAGGCCTACGAGTTCAGCGTGAAGCTGGAGGCGGACGGCGACTACGCCAACGCGCGCGCCGAGATGCAGGCGGCTTCGGTCGCGTGCGTGCGCGCGGCGCTGGACATCATCGACGCGCTGGGCAGCGGCGCGGGCGACGGCGGCAGCATAAGCGCCTGGGAGGAGACTACGGGCGCGAAGTGCGCGTATGCCGCCACGACGATATCGGCCCAGCCGCGCGTGTCCCTCAAGCTGGACGAGGACTTCGACCTGCTCAAGCCGGGCGACAGCTCGAGCTCGGTGCGCGAGCTGCAGAAGCTGCTGTGCGAGGCGGGCTACATGTACGTGGAGCCCACGACCAGGTATTCGACCCAGACGCGCGCGGCGGTGCAGCGCGCGCAGCGAGAACTGGGCTTTGTGCCCACGGGCAGCGCGGACGCGGCGCTGATAAACGCGCTGGACGGCGGCGTGCCCGGTGCGCCGGAGACTGAGCCGGCGGCCGCGGCTGCGGGCGCTGTGACCGCCGCGGGCGAGGTGGCCGCCGAGGCGGGCGTGACCTACGGCGTGGACGGCGCGGCCCGCGTGCGGCTGGATGGATATCGCTTTGCGCGCAGCGTGCAGCCCACCCGGGGCGACGAAAGCGCGGCGCTGCGTGCGGCCGACGCGGACGATCTGCTCATAGTGTTTGAGGGCGAGCTGACCAGCCTTGCCGCGGCCTCGGCCGACCTGGCTTGGGACTACGGCGCGGCGCTGACCTTCGACGGCAGGCACGGCTACGAGTGCTCCATGGCGGTGGAGCAGGACGGCGGCGCGAGCTTCGGCTCGACGGTGCTGCCGCTGGGCGGCGGCAGGCTCCTGGTCTACGCCGAGGTGCCCGCCGCGCTCGCGCAGCAGGCGGGTACGTGGACGCTCACGCTCACGCTGGGCGAGACGGTACTTACCTACACTGCCAGTGCGGAGTGAGCGGCGCGGAAGTGCGACGGTATCTTGTGATAAAGCGGCGCAGGGCATGGTTTGGTGCCCTGCGCTTCTCTTTTGAAGATGGGCTGCTAAAGGTTGTCCGTGGGGGAAGGGTGCGCCTCGGGCCATAGCTTATTCAAGCTGCAATGATGTTCAGCTGCGCGCATTGCTCACGCTGGGCGAGACGGTGCTTACCTACACTGCCAGTGCGGAGTAAGCGGTGCGGAAGCGCAGGGGTATCTTGTGATAAAGCGGCGCAGGGCATGGTTTGGTGCCCTGCGCTTTTCTGTCGATAAGGGGGCGGATGATGGGCCGTGGGGAAGGGCGCG
>JBJEUC010000278.1:0-3031 GCA_051883635.1 Candidatus Fimadaptatus sp. | reverse complement strand
TGGATAGTGGCCGGGTTCCAGGCGATGGTGGTAATGCCGCTGGTGCTGCTGGTCGGCGTGGCCATGATAATGTTCATGAAGAAGCTGAAGCTGCAGCGCATAGGCCAGATAGTGGCCGGCTTTGGCATGCTGTTCGTGGGCATGGAGATGATGAGCGACGCTATGAGCCCGCTGGCGGAATCGCCCGAGTTCGCCGCGCTCATGACCACGTTCTCCAACCCGTTCCTGGCCATGCTGGTGGGCGTGGCGATAACGGCGATAATCCAGTCCTCCTCGGCCACGGTCGGCATACTGGAGATGCTGGCGCTGCAGGGGCTGGTGCCGCTGGAGACCGGGCTGTACATCATAATGGGCACCAACATTGGCACCTGCATCACGGCCATGCTGGCCTCGATAGGCACCACGCGCACGGCGCGGCGCGCGGCGCTCATACACCTTATGTTCAACGTGCTGGGCACGCTGGTGGTATTCATACTGGTGAGCCTGCTGCCTGTGGCCTCGTGGCTGGGCCGCTATATAGAGGATCCGGCGCTGCAGATAGCCATTGCGCATACCTCGTTCAAGGTGTTTGAGGTGGCGTGCTTCGTGGCGCTGCGCAAGTATCTGGTAAAGCTGGTCATGATACTGGTGCCCGGCGAGGACGCCAAGGGCGAGGAGCGCCGGCTCCGGTACCTGGACGACCGCATACTGTCCACCCCGCCCATAGCCGTGGCGCAGATATGCAAGGAGATAGAGCGCATGGGCACTATCGCCGTGGACAACCTCTCCCGCGCCATGGAGGCGTTCTTTGACCAGAATCTTTCGCTCACAGGCGACGTGGAGCAGAACGAGGACGTGGTCAACTACCTGAACCACGAGATAACCCGCTACATGGTGGCGGTCAGCCAGCTCGACCTGCCCTCGGGCGACGTGGAGCGCATGGGCGCGCTGTTCCATGTGGTCAACGACCTGGAGCGCATAGGCGACCACGCCGAGAACATGCTGGAATACGCGCAGACGCGCGTGGACGAGGGCGTGCCCTTCTCCGAGGACAGCGTGCGCGAGCTGCGCGATATACTCGACAAGACCATCACGCTGTGCCGGCTGGCGCTGGACGTGTTCCACACGCGCGACAAGCGGCTGCTGCCGCAGGTGCTGGTGCAGGAGGAGAACATAGACGATCTGGAAAAGGAGCTGCAGCAGAGCCATGTGGACCGCCTCACGCGCGGCCAGTGTACGCCCCGCTCGGGCATGATATTCTCGGACATGCTCTCCAACCTTGAGCGCGTGGCCGACCACGCCACCAACATCGCCTTCTCGATACAGGATGAGGCGGGCTGACAGGCACACTTTCCTCAAACGGACATAACCCGCGCGCCACATCCTTGCGCAACCGGCGGGATGCGGCGCGCGTCCAATATGCAGAGAAAAGCCGTGAAGGGAGGCTGCGCAGGTGAACAGATGGGAATACTACCGCGAGCAGGACAGGCGGCGCGCGTTCAAGCGCTGGGCAGGCATGTTCAATGTGGTGGGCGCGGCTGTCGCGGCGCTGTGCATACTGCTGGCGCTGGGACTGCTGACCAGCCTCATGGGCTGGGTATGGCAGGACCTCAACCAGTCGCTCATGAGCCTGATAAACACGGCCGTGTCGGTCGTGCTGCACCCGGTGGGCGACGCGGTGATACAGCTGGGCTGAGCGCGCCGGAGCCGGGAACGGGCGGAGCCGACCCGGCGTGCGTACGGGCGGGCGGTCATGGCCCGGCCCGGCTGAGCCATGAGGAGTCACGACAGTCTGAGCGGCGCGCGCGCCGCTTTCGGCGTTTTGGACAAGGAACGCGCCTGAGCGGCGGGCGCGCCTGTGGGGAACTGCCGCAGGGGCGTCGGCCGCACAGCGCCGGCGCCCCTGCCGTATGGGCCGCAGTGCGAACGGAGGACGGAGCATGGGCATGATAATATCGGCGTCGCGCCGCACGGACATACCGGCATTTTATGGCGAATGGTTCATGAGCCGCCTGCGTGCGGGGTACTGCATAGCGCGCAACCCCATGAACCCGGCGCAGGAAACGCGGGTGTCGCTCCGGCCGGGCGACGTGGACGCGGTGGTGTTCTGGAGCAAGGACTTCCGGCCCATGCTGGGCCATCTGGACGAGATACGCGCCGCCTTTCCGGTATGCGTGCAGCATACGCTCACGCCCTACGCCGCGCCGCTTGAGCCGCGCCTTACCGACAAGCGCGGCATAGTCGCCGGTATGCGCGAGCTGGGCGCGCGCCTGGGGCCGGACGTCGTCGTCTGGCGCTACGACCCGATAGTGTTTGCCGAGGGCAGGGACGTGCGCTGGCATCTGCACGCGTTCGAGCGGGCGTGCGGGCTGCTGGAGGGCGCGACGCGCACCTGCGTGTTCAGCTTCCTGCAGATGTATCCCCGCATACGCCGCCGCATGAGCGGGCTGGGCACGCCGCCCGACGCTGCGGCGCAGCTGGAGCTGGCCGCGGGCATGGCGGGCATAGCCCGGGAGCACGGCATACGGCTGACCACCTGCTGTCAGGAGCTGGCGCTTGAGACACTGGGCATAGCGCGGGGCGCGTGCATAAGCCCGGAGCTGATACGCGCGGCGACCGGGCGCGAGCCCGCGCAGAAACGCGACGCCGGTCAGCGCAGCCTGTGCCGCTGCCTGAAGAGCGTGGACATAGGCGCATACCACTGCTGCCCGCACCTGTGCGCGTACTGCTACGCCAACTGCGGCGAGGAAGCCGTGCTGCGCAACGCCGCGCGGCATGACCCGCAGGGGGAAGCGCTGCTGCCGGGGTGAGGGGGAAGGGCGATGGCTGTCCGTACCTGTGCGCATGCTGCTACGCCAACTGCGGCGGGGAGGCAGTGCTGCGCAATGCCGCGCGGCATGACCCGCAGGGGGAGGCGCTGCTGCCGGGGTGAGGGCGAGCAGACGTTGCCGCTTGCACCTGTGCGCGCACTGCTATGCCAACTGTGGCGGTGAGGCAGTGCTGCGCAACGCCGCGCGGCATGACCCGCAGGGGGAAGCGCTGCTGCCGGGGT
>JBJEUC010000277.1:0-3034 GCA_051883635.1 Candidatus Fimadaptatus sp. | reverse complement strand
GGACGACGTGATAGAGCTGTGCCGGGTGGACGCGCGGCTGATACCCACGCTGGACTTTGCCCACCTCCATGCGCGCTATCAGGGTGCGCTGAAGGACGAGCAGGCGTTTGACGAGGTGCTGGGGCGGCTCATCGACGGGCTGTGGGACGGCAGCGGCGACATGCCCGAGCGCCTGCGCCGCTTCCACGCGCACTTCAGCCACGTGCAGTACGCATCGGGCGGCGAGCGCCGGCACGTCTCCTTTGCCGACGAGGGCTACGGGCCCGACTTTGCGCAGCTGGCGCGCGTACTGGTGAAGCGCTCGCTTACGCCGGTCGTGATATGCGAATCCCGCCAGACGCAGGCCGAGGACGCCGCCGCCATG
The DNA here is from genome assembly GCA_051883635.1 of Candidatus Fimadaptatus sp. GTDB lineage: Bacteria > Bacillota > Clostridia > Christensenellales > Aristaeellaceae > Fimadaptatus. The sequence continues at coordinate 2,670 of JBJEUC010000277.1, read as the reverse complement.
CGCGATGTCTACCGGGAGACCATCCGGAATATCTTTGCATAATTTTTTCTGGTAATATGCGGGCCATTGTGGTATAATCAAATGGTTAATGATGCAACCGGTTATTTGCGCCGAAAGGGAGTAATAATAATGCAGGACCGTTTGGCACGTATGCGCGAGCTGATGGCAGAGCATGGTCAGCCCGCGGTGCTGCTGCACAAGCCCGAAAACATACTCTACCTGAGCGGGTATGCGGGCGAGGGCTGCGCGTTGGTCACGCGCGAGCGTCAGTACATATTCACCGATTTCCGCTACGTGGAGCAGGCCGAGATACAGGCCCCCGGTTGGAGCGTGGTAAAGACCGACAGGGACATGACCTGGCAGAGGGCGCTTTCCGAGGCGCTTGCCGAGGCCCGGCCCGCGAGCCTGGCCGTGGAGACGGACTACGTGACCGTCGATACCTACGGGCAGATAAGGACGGCGGCCGGCGAGGTGCCGGTGGAGTCCCTCAAGGCCCACCCCGAGGAGCTGCGCCGCATAAAGGACGGGTTTGAGCTGGAGTGCCTGCGCAGGGCCGAATCGATAACCGCGCGCACCTTCAACGAGTTGCTGGGCCACATAAGGCCGGGCATTACCGAGCTGGAGCTCAGGGCCGAGCTGGAGTACATAATGCTCAGGCAGGGCGCGCACGGCGTGAGCTTTGACACCATCATCGCCTCGGGCGCGAACGGCTCGCTGTGTCACGCCGTGCCGGGCGAAAAGAAGCTGGCGGCGGGCGAGTTCGTCACGATGGACTTCGGCGCGAGCTACTGCGGCTACGCGGCCGACATGACCCGCACCGTGGCGATAGGCAGCGTGACCGAGGAGATGCGCCGCGTGTACGACGTGGTGCTTGAGGCGCAGGAGCTGGCGCTGGAAGCCATGGGCGAGGGCAAGCGCTGCTGCGACATGGACGCGATAGCGCGCGGCCACATTGAGGCGGCGGGCTACGGCGAATACTTCGGCCACAGTCTGGGCCACGCGACCGGCCTCCAGATACACGAGGGCCCGGGCTGCAACTGGCGGGACGAGACCGTGCTGGTGCCGGGCATGTCCATGACGGTGGAGCCGGGCATATACCTGCCGGGGCGCTTCGGCGTGCGCATAGAGGATCTTGTGATAATTGAGCAGGGCGGCATGAGCAATCTCGCGCTCGAGGCCCCCAAAAAGCTCATTATACTGTAAGCCAAATAATTTTGTGGAGGGATTTGCATGATAACTGCAGGCGATTTCAAGAAGGGCATAACCGTAGAGATGGAAAACGGCGTTTGGACCATAGTGGACTTCCAGCACGTCAAGCCCGGCAAGGGCGCGGCCTTCGTGCGCACCCGCATCAAGAACGTGATGACCGGCGCCGTGCTCGAGCGCACCTTCAACCCCACCGACAAGATGCCCAAGGCCATAATCGAGACCAAGGAAATGCAGTACATGTACAACGACGGCGACCTGTACTACTTCATGGACAACGAGACCTACGACCAGATCCCCCTCAACCATGAGCAGGTGGAGGAAGCCATACAGTTCATCAAGGAAAACACCAACGTGACCATGCGCTTTTTCAAGGGCAAGCCCTTCTCCGTTGAGGCTCCCAACTTCGTCGAGCTGGAAGTGACCGAGACCGAGCCCGGCTTCAAGGGCGACACCGCCTCCAACACCACCAAGCCCGCGACCGTGGAGACCGGCTACACCCTCAACGTGCCGCTGTTCGTAAACACCGGCGACGTGCTGCGCATCGATACCCGCACCGGCGAGTACATGGAGCGCGTTTGATCGCTCGGAGGCAATATGAGCGAGCTTAGCGACAGGATCGCGTATCTGAAGGGGCTGTGCGCGGGCATGGACGCTGCGGCCGATACTCACGAGGGCAAGCTGATAAGGGCGCTCATCGACGCGCTGGACGCGGCTGCCGATGAGATAAAGGCCCTGCGCTCGGACCACGAGGAGCTCAAGGAATACGTGGACGTGCTGGATGACGATTTGAGCGAACTCGAGGACGAAGTCTATAGCGACGAGTTTGATGACGACGAGGACGACGTATCCTTCGACGACGACGAGGACGACGACAGCGATGACGACGACTGCGACGACAGTGATGACGACGATTGCGACGACGGGTGCGAGGGAGATGACTGCGAGGACGGCGGCTGCCACTGCGGCCATCACGAGCACGGCTTCAGCGAAGCGATGCTGGACCAGCCGCTGACTGAGCGCATGTGCCCCGCCTGCGGCAAGCCCATATCGATATCGATGCGCGCGCTGCTCAATCGCAAGGAACCCATCGTCTGCCCGCACTGCGGCCAGAAGTTCCGCGCACAGACGCCGGATGACAAGTGATACTGCAAAAGGCTTCCCCATCGGATGATGGGGAAGCCTTTTTGTGTGCCGCCGGGGGAGGGGTGACTTGCGGGAGGGTATTGCGCGCGAGTGGCCGCGCGGCAACAGCGTTGGCGCGGGCGCGCGTTAGCCCGCAGCAATGTCGGGGCTGCTTATGAACAAGCCCCGCAGCGCACCTCCTGCGGCGCAGGAAGCGTCCGTTCAGCGCGCGGGCTTCCGGGATGCGGCAGTCCGCAGCACTGCCGGGCAGCTGATGAGCGCAGCCCTGCGGCGCACCTCCGGCGGTGCGGGAAGCGCCCGCTCAGAGCGCGGGCTTCC
>JBJEUC010000276.1:0-12640 GCA_051883635.1 Candidatus Fimadaptatus sp. | reverse complement strand
CTCGTCGGCGCTGCGGCCCCGGCGCGCGGACGCGGCCGCCGAATCACCGGCGCGGGCGCTCTCCGCCCCGCCGGACGCCTTCTTCCTGCCGCGCGATTTGGGCGCGGAGGGCGTATCGTCATCGTCCCAGTTCGGCAGGTCTGCCTGCGCGGGCTTTGCCGCCGCGTTCTTCCTGCCGCGCGCCTTTGACGCGGCGGGTGTGTCCCCGTCCCAGCGCAGCATGTCGCCCGGCGTGGGCTTTGATACCGTTGCGCCTTTCCTGCCGCGCGATTTAGGCGCGGTGGGTGTGTCATCGTCCCACGGCGGTATGTCAGCCTGCGCGGGGTCTGATACCGCCGCGCCCTTCCTGCCGCGCGATTTGGGCGCGGCGGGCGCGTCGTCGTCCCACGGCGGTATGTCAGCCTGCGCAGGGTTTGATACCGCCGCGCCCTTCCTGCCGCGCGATTTGGGCGCGGTGGGCGCGTCGTCGTCCCAGGGCGGCGCGTCGCCCTGCGCGGGCCTGGCCGCCTTGCCTGCGGCGGCGAAGGGGTCGTAATACCCCTCCGCGTCGCACTCCGCGTCGCGTGCGCTCCCGTCCAACGGCCCGCGCGCGTCCGTCACGTCCTGCCGGGGCGGCGTCCAGTCGCGCGGGTCCCCCTTAGCCTTGCGCGCCATCGTCAGAATATGGCCTCAACGAACTCGCGCGCGTCAAAGGGCTGCAGGTCGTCTATGCCCTCGCCCACGCCAATATAGCGCACGGGCAGGCCCAGCTCCTGCCGTATGGCTATGGCTATGCCGCCCTTGGCGGTGCCGTCCATCTTGGTGAGTATGATGCCGTCGAGCTTGGCCACGTCCTTGAACACCCGCGCCTGCTCCACGCCGTTCTGGCCGGTGGTGGCGTCCACCACCAGCAACGTGCGGAACTCGGCCTCCGGCCATTCGCGGCCCACCACGCGCGCCATCTTCTTCAGCTCTTCCATCAGGTGCGCCTTGTTGTGCAGGCGGCCGGCCGTGTCCACTATCAGCACGTCGGCATGGCGCGCCCTGGAGGCCTGTATGCCGTCGAACAGCACCGCCGCCGGATCCGCGCCCTCATGCTGGCGCACTATCATGGTACCGGCGCGCTCGGCCCACACCTCCAGCTGGTCGGCGGCGGCGGCGCGGAAGGTATCGCCCGCGCAGATTATCACCTTGCGGCCTATGTACTGAAAGCGCGTGGCCAGCTTGCCTATGGTGGTGGTCTTGCCCACGCCGTTTACGCCTATCACCATGAGCACCGTGGGCGAGGGGAAGCGCAGGTCGGTGTCCTTCATCATGTCGACAAGTATGTCCTTGAGCATCTGCCGGACCTGTTTGGGGTCGCCTATCTTCTTCTCGCGCGCCTCGGCCTTTATCCTGTCCACGACCATGGTGGACGTCTTTACGCCCACGTCGGCCAGTATCAGTATGTCGGTCAGCTCCTCGTAAAAATCGTCGTCCAGCTCCTCATAGGCGGCCACCAGCTGGTCCACCCTGCCCGAAAGGCTGTCGCGCGTGCGCGTCAGGCTCTCCTTGAGCTTGCTGAAAAAACCCTTCTTCTTTTCATGTTCATCCCTGGCCATGGCTGTCCTCCAAATAACACATTATTGCTGTTTCAGTCTGCGCTCCCCGGCAAAGGGCCCGGGGGCTGCCCTATGCGCTATACCGCGCTCTGCGCGTCGGCCAGCGCCACCGACACCATGCGGCTCACGCCCTTTTCCTCCATCGTCACGCCGTAGAGCGCGTCGCAGCACTCCATTGTGCCCTTTCTGTGCGTCACCACTATGAACTGGGTGTGCTCAGCATACTTGCTCAGGTACTGGGCGAAGTTGTCTATGTTGGCGTCGTCCAGCGCCGCCTCTATCTCGTCCAGTATGCAAAACGGCGTGGGGCGAATGTCCAGCATCGCAAACAGTATCGCGATGGCGGTCAGCGCCCGCTCGCCGCCCGAGAGCAGGCTGAGCATCTGCAGCTTCTTGCCCGGTGGCTGCGCCGCTATGTCTATGCCGCAGTTGAGCGCGTCGCGCTCGTCCTGCAGCATCAGCTTTGCGCTGCCGCCGCCGAACAGCGCCTTGAAGGCCACCTGGAAGCGCTCGTTTATCAGGCCGAACTGCTCAAGGAAGCGCGTGCGCATCTGCTCAACCAGGTCGTCGATTATGCGGCTCAGGTCCTCCCGGGCGCGCAGCAGGTCGTCGCGCTGCCCGGTCAGCTCGGCAAGGCGCGCGCCGGCCTCCTCGTACTCCTGCGCCGCGTTCACGTTCACGCTGCCCAGCTCGCGCAGGGCGCTCCTGAGCGCGCCTATGCGGCGTTCGGCCTCGTCCGATGCCAGAGTGCGGTCGGCCTGCTCGGCGCACGCCTCGTAGGTCAGCTCGTAGTCCTTCCATATGCGCTGCTGCATGTTGTCCAGCTCACTGCGCGCGCGGTCTATCGCCAGCTCCAGCCGGTGCAGCTGCTCGGTCGCATCCGTCACCGCGCCCTGCGCCTGCTCCAGCTCCTCCTCCAGGCTCCGGCGGCGGCTTGCGCGCGCCTCCCGGTCGGTATCGGCGCTCTCCAGCTGCGCGCGGGCCCGGGCCAGCTCCGTGCCCACGCGCTCCAGCCCCTCGCGGCACTCGTCCAGCTCGCCGCTCAGCCTTGCCTGCGCCTGCGCGCCCTCGTCCAGCTGCGCGGCGGCCCGCTCGATGGAGGCGCGCCGGGCTTCCGCCTCGCCCTCCAGGCGCTTCAGCTCCTGCGCGCGCGCCTCCTCGTCGCGCACGCGCTCGGCCAGCTCTATGCGCCTGCGGGTCAGCTCCTCGCGGGCCTCCTCCAGCTCCTGACGGCGCCGGGCGAGCTCGCCCTGCTTTGCGGCGATATCGCGCTGCATCTGCTCGTGGTTGCTCTCGGCCGCGCCCTGCTCGTCGGTCAGCCCGCCCAGCTCGCTCAGCACGTCCTCAAGGTTGACCTTCAGGTTGTCGCGCTCCAGCTCCATGCGCTGCGCGCGCCCGTCCAGCTCGACCTGCTCCTTGCGTATCTGCCCGGTCTGCTGGCTCAGGCGCAGCAGGTCGTCCTCGCACTCGCGCAGGCGCGCGGCGGCCTCGTCCAGCCGCGCGTGCAGCTCCGCGCGCACCCGCTCCAGCTCCTCCATGCGCGTGCGCTGCGCGTTCAGCTCGCCGTCCAGCGCGCCCAGCGCGCTCGTATGCTCGGCTATCTCGCGGTCGCGCGAGAGCAGGTTGGTCACGCGCGACTGCGTGCTGCCGCCGGTCATGGAGCCGCCGGAGTGCATCACGTCGCCCTCCAGCGTGACCAGGCGGAAGGCGTGCCGCCCCTTGCGCATTATCTCTATGCCCGCGTCCAGGTCGCGCGCCACCACGGTGCGCCCCAGCAGGTTGTCCACTATGCCCTGATAGCGCTTGTCAAAGCTCACCAGCTCGCTCAGCACGCCCAGGCAGCCCTCGGTATTGAGCGCCTGCCTCTCGGCGGGCGAAAGCGTGCGCCCGGTCACGGCCGAGACCGGCAGGAAGGTCGCGCGCCCGTAGCGGTTGGCGCGCAGGTACTCTATCATGCGCTTGGCGTCCTGCTCGGTCTCCACGATTATGTTCTGCAGCGCCGCGCCCAGCACCATGTCGGCGGCGCGCTCCAGCTCGCGCGGCACGCGCAGCACTCCGGCCACCACGCCTATTATGCCCTTGTCGTGGGTCTTGTCGGCGCGCTGCATCACCTGCTTTACCGAGAACTGGTAGCCCTCGTAGTCGCGCGCCATCTCGCGCAGCACCTTGAGCCGGGTCTCGGTCTGCTGACGGCTGAGCGTCAGCCGCTGCTGCTCGGCCTGGCAGCGCGTGCGGGCCTCGCGGTTGCGCGTGAGCTCGGCGTCTATGCCGTCCAGCGCGCGCTGCGCCTCGTCCCGGCGCGCACCCGCCGCGTCCGTCTCCCGCTGACCGGCCTCGGCCACCTCGCGAAGCGAGTCCGCCTGCGCGGCCATGCGGTCGCACTCCTGCTGGCAGGCGTCTATGCGCTCGGTTATCGCCTGCCGCATGGCGGTCAGACGCGCGCGGGCGCTCTTTACGTCGCTTAGGCGGTTTATCGCCTCCATCAGGCTCTCCTTGCGGTCCTCTATGCGCTGCGCCTCGTCGCCCAGCTCGTCCGAAAGGCGGCTCAGCTCCGCGTCGCGCGCGGCCAGGGCAGCCTGCATCTCCTCGCGCTGCGCTATGAGCGAGACCTGCGTATCCCCCAGCTCCTGCGCCTGCGCCCGCATGGCCGCAAGCGCCTGCGCGTCGCGCTCGCGTTCCTGAGTGAGCCGCTCCCGCTCGCGCCCCAGGGCCTGCGCGCGCTCCTCCAGCACGTTGAGCGCGCCCTGGCGCTCCTCCACGGCGCGCGCGCGCTCGACCACGGCGTCGCGCAGCTCCTGCGTGCGCGCGTCGGCCTCGGCCTGACGGCGGTCCAGCTCGTCCCGCGCGGCGCGCACCGCGTCGCAACGGGCCTGGGCCTGCTCTATTGCGCCGCGCCGCGCGGCGGCCTCCTGCTCGTGCTGGGCCATGCGCCTATGTATCGCGTCGTAGCGCACGACGAACTGCGATATGTCCAGCGCGCGCAGCTCGTCCATCAGCCGTATGTACTTGCGCGCCTTTTCGGCCTGCCGCTCCAGAGGGCCTATCTGGCGCTCCGCCTCGGATATTATGTCCTCAACGCGCGTGAGGTTCTGGTCGGTGTTCTCGATGCGGCGCTCCGCCTCGGCCTTGCGCGCCTTGTACTTGGCTATGCCGGCGGCCTCCTCGAACACAGCGCGGCGCTCCTCGCTGCGGGCCGAGAGTATCTCGTCTATGCGGCCCTGGCCTATGAGCGAGTAGCCCTCCTTGCCTATGCCCGTATCTCGGAACAGGTCCACGATGTCCTTCAGGCGGCACGCGCTCTTGTTTAAGAAGTACTCGCTCTCGCCGCTGCGGTACACGCGCCGCGTGACCAGCACCTCGGCATACTGCACCGGCAACGCCCCGTCGGAGTTGTCCAGTGTGAGCGACACCTCGCAGTAGGACAGCGGCTTGCGCTTTTCGCTGCCGCCGAATATCACGTCCTCCATGCGCGCGCCGCGCAGCGTCTTTGCGCTCTGCTCGCCCAGCACCCAGCGCACCGCGTCCGCTATGTTGGATTTGCCGCTGCCGTTGGGGCCCACAACGCCGGTGACGCCCTGCTCGAACACCATCTGCGTGCGGTCGGCAAACGACTTAAAGCCGTATATGTCCAGCCTTTTGAGCTTCATCTGCGCCCCTCGACCCCCACATCTTTATAAAAACCACCAGGATATTATATTATGGAATCGCCGGTTCGTAAAGCGGATTAACGCAAAACTTGCCCGGCGCGCCCGGCCAGCTCCGCGTCCAGCGCCCGCCATACGGCGTAGAACTCCTCCGCGCGCGCCCGATAGCCGGGCCACTGCGCGGCGGTGAGCGCGTCGAACGCGCGCGCGGCCGCCGCCAGCTTGCGGCCTATGCGCTCCGCCGTACCGTCCGCCGCAGGGAATGCAGGCGGCTCAGCCGCCAGGTACTCAAGGCGCTCGCGGCCGCCGTAGCGATGCACACAGGTGCCCTTTGCGTCGTCGCGCAGGCGCATCTGCATCACCAGCGTCTCGTTTATCTGGCAGTTGGCCAGGTGGTCGGCTATCAGGTAGTCGCCGCGCAGGAGCTTGCCCAGCGCCTGCACCTGCACGAACCAGAACCGGTCGGCCTGCTCAGATGTAGGGCGCGGCCAGATGCGGCCCTCAACCGGCTCCGGCTCGTCGCGCTCGGGCGCAAGGCCCAGCTCCGCGCGCCCGGCGTCGACCCTGAGCTCCAGCTTCAGGTCGAAGCGCATGCCGTCGCGCCGCGCGATGCGGTACAGCGCCTCCTCCCCGCGCGCATCCACGCTGAGGCCCAGCACCTCCTGCGGCCCAAACCCCAGCCGGCGCGCGCCCGCCGCCGTAAGGTAGGCGGGCAGGTCGCCCTCAGCCAACGCAAGGCGCACGCGCGCGTCTATGTCGCTGAGCGCATCGTGCCAGCAATGCTCCACTGCCGCATCGATTTCCGCGTCATCGTGGCTGCCAAGCTCCACTTTGCCCACGCAAATGTTCTCATATTCCGGCAGTCGCTCCACTCTGCCTACAAGTTCGACCAGAGCCCTGCGCATGTCCTCCCGGCCCGGCATACCCTTCACCCGCCTTCCTCAATCCAAAGCAGGCGCGCCGGAAGCTGATTCCGACGCGCCTGAGTATCAATGTCCGCACTGCGCCTTGCCGCGACCCGAGCCGGGCTCGCGACCCGAACCGGGCCCGCGACCCGAGCCGGGCCCGCGACCTCATTCCGGCGCGCCGCTCCTCTGCCCGAGCAGTGCGAGCGCCTCGCGCGCCGCGGCCTGCTGCGCCTGCTTTTTGGATGCGCCCACGCCGCGCGTGACTATGTCGCCGAACGCGCACTCGAACTCAAACACCTTCTGATGGTCCGGCCCGCTGGCGCTCACCAGGCGGTATTCGGGCGCGCTGCCGCCGTCCTCCTGCAGCAGCATCTGCAGGCGCGATTTGTAGTCGTCGGGCACATCGGGCGCATGCTCCATGCCCGCGCCCAGTATGCGCTCCACCAGCGCCGCCGCCGCCTCCAGCCCGCCGTCCAGGTACACGGCCGCTATCACCGACTCCATCGCGTCGCACAGCACCGAGGGCTTCGTGCGCAGCCCATCGGTCAGCGCGCTGCCCGACATGCGCAGGCACTCGCCCAGCCCCAGCTCCCGGGCGCAGGCCGCGAGCGACTTTTCGCACACCAGCAGCGCGCGCCACTTGGTCAGCACGCCCTCGCCGATATCGCGTTCGCGCTCGAACAGCCGCCGGCTCACGCACAGCTCCAGCACCGCGTCGCCCAGGAACTCCAGCCGCTGATTGCTGGGGCAGCCGTGCTCCTCGGCATAGGTGGAGTGGGTGAGCGCCTCGCTGAGCAGCGCCGCGTCGCGGAACTCATAGCCCAGCCGCTGCTCCAATCTCCTCTGCCCCGGCATTACTTTACCAGGCCCTCTATGCACTTCACCACGTCGCCCACGGTCTTTATGCCCATCAGCACGTCGTCATCCACGGCGATATTGAACTCGTTTTCCAGGTCCATCACCAGCATTATAACGTTGGCCGAATCCGCCTTCAGGTCCTCCAGCATGCGGGTGCTCATGGTTATCTCGGACTTGTCCAGCCCCAGCTGCATCGCTATCAGTTCCGTCACCTTGTCGAATATCTGCTTTTCGCTCATTGTCATATGCTCCTTTCGTACCTGTCAGGTATCCTGCTTTTCCGGCGCTTTGAGCGCGCCCACCTGCGCCTCGATTATCTCCGCCACGCCGCCCTCGACCATGCGGGCCGCCTGGAACAGCGCATTCTTTATTGCGGTGGCGTTGGAGGAGCCGTGGGCCTTTATCACCGCGCCCTTCACGCCCAGCAGCGGCGCGCCGCCCTCCTCGGTGTAGTCCATGCGCTTTTTCACGCTGCGGAACGCCGGCTTGGCCAGCGCCGCGCCCACCTTGGTCACGGGCGAGGCCATCAGCTCGGTCTTTATCATGCCCATCAGCATCGCGGCCAGGCCCTCTGTCAGCTTGAGCACCACGTTGCCGGTAAAGCCGTCGGTCACCACCACGTCGGCCGCGCCCGCGGGTATGTCGCGCGGCTCTATGTTGCCGGTGAAGTTGAGGCCGCTCGCCTCCAGCAGGGGGTAGGTCGCCTTGCTCAGCTCGTTGCCCTTTTCGCTCTCCGCGCCAATGTTCACCAGCCCCACGCGCGGCGAGGAGTAGCCCTTGACCTTTTCCATGTATATGCTGCCCATCAGCGCGAACTGCACCAGGTATTCGGGGCGGCACTCGGCGTTTGCGCCCGAATCCAGCAGTATGTAGGGCTTCTGCGTGGAGGGTATCACCACGCCCAGCGCCGGGCGCTCTATGCCCTTTATGCGCCCCACGCGGAACATGCCGCCCGCCAGCAGCGCGCCCGTGGAGCCGGCCGAAACGCACGCCTGCGCCGCGCCGCGCTTTACCTCGTCCAGCGCCTTGACCATGGAGGAGTTGGGCTTGCGGCGCACGGCCATCACCGGGGCCTCGTCCATGCCGATGACGTCGGGCGCGTCCAGTATCTCCACGCGCCCGGCCGCGTCGCCCGCGTCCTTAAGCAGGGGTTCCAGCTTATCGCGCTGCCCGGCCAGCGTTACCGCGATATCGGCGCGCTCGCGCAGCGCCATAAGGCAGCCCTCTACAACCGCGCCGGGGGCGTTGTCGCCGCCCATCGCGTCCACAGCTATGCGAATCATCAAAAGCCTCCTAAACGCGCCGGTATGGCGCGGCAAAGATCGCTTACCGGCGGCGCGCGCTGCGCCCGCCCATGCAACGTCTGTGCTTCATTATACCATATACCGGTGGATTAAGGAAGAACAATTTTGCAAAAGCGCAATACAGCAAAAACGCACCCCTCCGCTCAGCGGAAAGGTGCGCTTTTTATGCCAAAACAATGTGTGCCGTAATTACGCCTTGGCGGGAGCCGCTTCTTCGGTCTTTATGACCTGCTCGCTGCCATAGTAGCCGCAATTCTTGCAAACGTGGTGGCTCAGCTTCATGTGCTGGCAACGCGGGCAAGCCACGATGCCGGGAGTGGTGAGCTTCCAGTTGGCGCGACGGCTGTGCTTGCGCGCTTTAGAAATTTTTCCCTTCGGTACTGCCATTGTCTACACCTCCTCATCTCGGGTCAGCAAATCTTCCAATGCAGCAAAAGGCTTTCTCGTGTCTGAAGGTGTATCGGCCCTGCCGCATGAACACTGGCTAATGTTAAGGTTCGCGCCGCAGACCGGGCACATGCCCTTACAGTCGGGCCTGCACTTGGCGGTCATGGGCATGTTGAGAAACACCAGGCTCTCCGCATAGGCGGTCATGTCTATGGTGTAGTTCTCAATCAGGAACAGATCGTTGGGATCCTCGGGGTTCTGCTCCTTGTAGAACATATCCTCGAATTCGCACTCGGCCCTGGCTGCGACCGGGCTCAGGCACAGCGAGCACTGTCGGGTATATGTAACCTTCAGCTCACCGCGCACGGTAACGCCCCCGCCCGACATGGAATAGGTACCCTCCATGGCGGCCTGCGACGTGAACCTTATCTCCTCGCCCGCGAATTCCTGATCGTTCAAGGGCAGCTCCAGCGTGAAAGGGAACTCATGCCCCGGATTTTTAAGAGCCAGCGAAACATCCATACGCATATCGTTCACCTCATACGCAACATTCCCTATTATAGCCATGCCCGGCGCGTTTGTCAAATGTTTTTTCGCGCATTACGGGTTAAATGAGACCCGTACGGCCGCAAGCAGCCCGTAATGCGCGATATTTAACATTTTATTTGGCAGCGGTGACCAGCGCCAGGGTATCGCGCGCTATCGCCAGCTCCTCGTTGGTGGGTATCACGAATATCTTCACGCGGGAATCGTCGGCGGATATCTCGCCCTCGGTGCGCTTGCCCTCGTTCCTGGCCGGGTCTATCTTTATGCCCATCCAGTCCAGGCCCTCGCAGACCATCTCGCGCAGCGCGTCATTGTTCTCGCCCACGCCCGCGGTGAACACCAGCGCGTCCAGACCGCCCATGGCCGCCACGTAGGAGCCGATGTACTTGCGGATGGAATACGCCCAGATGTCCAGGGTCAGCTTGCACTGCTCATCGCCCTTCCGCGCGGCGTCGAGCACGTCGCGCATGTCGCTGGACTTCTCGCTCAGGCCCAGCAGACCGGACTTCTTGTTGAGTATGTTGAGCATGCGGTCGATGTCGATGTCGACCTCAACGTCATTGCCGGCCTCGTCCTTTACGGTCTCCTTGGCGTTCTTCATTATGTACTGCAGGCAGGCCGGGTCGACGTCGCCCGAGCGGGTGCCCATTACCACGCCCTGCAGGGGCGTGAGGCCCATCGAGGTATCGACGCACTTGCCGTCCACCACGGCGGACAGGCTGGAGCCGTTGCCCAGATGGCACACGATTATCTTGGTGCCCTCGGTCCTGCCCAGCAGCTCGCAGCAGCGGCCCGACACGAAGCGGTGGCTGGTGCCGTGGAAGCCGTAGCGGCGCACCTTGAGGTCGCGGTAGTACTTCATAGGCAGCGCGTACAGGTAGGCCTTCTTGGGCATGGTCTGATGGAAGCCGGTATCGAACACCGCCACCTGGGGCGTGTTGGGCATGACCTTCTCGCAGGCGTTTATGCCCTGCAGGTTGGCCGGGTTGTGCAGCGGGCCCAGGGGGATGTACTGCTCTATCACGCGCTTTACGTCCTCGTCGATTATGACGGACTGGGTGTACTCCTCGCCGCCCAGCAGCACGCGGTGGCCGACCGCGCCTATCTCGTCCATCGACTTGATGGCGCCGTGCTCGGGGTCGGTCAGCTCCTTGATGACGTAGCCCATCGCGTCGACATGGTTCTCCATGGGGGCCTCGGTCTTGAACTCCTGGCCGTCCTTCTTGTGCACGATGTTGGAGCCCTCGATGCCTATGCGCTCTACCAGGCCCTTGGCTTTCACCGACTCGGTATCCATGTCGATAAGCTGATACTTAAGCGACGAGGAGCCCGCGTTTATTACCAGTATCTTCATAGCAATTCCTCTTTCTTTGGCAGCAAAAGCGCCTTTTTAGCTCAGCTGGGCCTGCACGGCGGTCACGGCGATGGTGGCCACTATGTCCTCGGCGTTGCAGCCGCGGCTCAGGTCGTTTACCGGCTTGGCCAGGCCCTGCATTATGGGGCCGTAGGCCTCGGCGCCCGCCAGACGCTGCACCAGCTTGTAGCCGATGTTGCCCGCGCCCAGGTCGGGGAATACCAGCACGTTCGCCTTGCCGGCCACGGGGCTGCCCGGGCTCTTGAGCTGGCCGACCTTCTCGACCAGAGCGGCGTCGGCCTGCAGCTCGCCGTCCACGTTCAGCTCGGGAGCCAGCTCCCTGACCATGGCGGTGGCTTCCTGCACCTTGGTCACGTTGTCATGCTTGGCGCTGCCCTTGGTGGAGAAGGAGAGCATCGCTATGCGAGGCTCGATGTCGACCAGGCCGCAGGACTTGGCCGCGCCCAGCGCGATGGCCGCCAGCTCCTCGGCGGTGGGGTTGGGTATCACGGCGCAGTCGGAGAATACCATCACGCCGTCGTCGCCGTACTCCTTCCTGGGTATCTCCATCAGGAAGCAGCTGGAAACGGCCTTGATGCCCTTGGCGGCCTTGATTATCTGCAGCGCGGGGCGCAGCACATCGCCGGTGGAGTGTATCGCGCCGGATACCATGCCGTCCGCGTCGCCCATCTTGACCATCATTACGCCCCAGTAGAGCGGGTCGTTCAGCAGCTTGTCGGCCTTGGCCGCGTCCACGCCCTTGGCGCCGCGCAGCTCGACCAGCTTGTCGATATAGGCGGCGCGATGCGCGTCGGTGGCCGGATCGATGATGTCAACGCCGGTGAGGTCGACGCCATTGGCGGCCGCCTTTACCTCGTCGGGATTGCCGATGAGCGTGATCCTGGCTATTCCGCGCTGGGTCGCCAGCGCGGCGGCGTTTATGTTGCGCTCCTCGGTGCCCTCGGCAAGCACGATGTGCTTTATCGACTTGCGCGCTTTTTCCGTAATTTTCTCCATGATGGACATGTTCTTATCCCCCTTATGTGATAAAATGGAGCCATGGTCCGCCGTGCGGCCCGTCCGGTCCCGGATAAGCGGGGGCGCGCCGCCACGGATGCGCGGGCTAAGCTATCTGCGTTCGGGTCACGGCGCGCAGGGATGCGCCAGCCTATGACCGTTACTGTATATTATACTACGGTTCGCGCAATTATAAAAGAATATTATCGTAAAACATGGGAGGAAGAGCATGCGCGCAGTGGGCATAATCGCCGAATACAACCCCTTTCACAGCGGCCACGCGTACCAGCTGGCCCGCGCGCGCGAGGCGGCGCGCGCCGATGTGGCCATAGTCGCCATGTCAGGCGCGTTCACGCAGCGCGGCGAGGCGGCGCTTATCGACAAGTGGACGCGCGCGCGCATGGCGCTGATGAACGGCGCGGACCTGGTGCTGGAGCTGCCCTGCCTGTTCGCGCTGCGCGAGGCGAGGGGCTTTGCCGAGGGCGGCGTGAGGCTGCTTTCCGCGCTGGGCGCGGTGCAGGCGCTCTCGTTCGGCTGCGAGGAGGGCCTTGCGGAGCTGATAGACCCGGTGGCCCGATGCCTTGCCGAGGAGCCGCCCGCCTACCGCGCAGCCCTGCGCGCCGCGCTGGACAGGGGGCTCAGCTATCCGCGGGCGCGGGCGCAGGCGGCTGCGAACGCGCTGGGCCTGGACGCCCGGGCGCTCGACCGGCCCAACTTCGCGCTGGCGCTGGAATACGCCCAGGCCAACGCGCGGCTTGAGCGCCCGCTTGAAATGCTGCCCGTCGTGCGCACCAGCGATTACCACGGGCACGAGCTGGGCGCGGTCTGCTCGGCCAGCGCGATACGCGCCGCCGTCGCGCGCGGCGATTTGGACGGCGCGCTGGCGGGGCTGCCCGCCAACTGCCGCCCGCTGCTGAGCGCCGCGCTCGCCGGAGCCGAGGGAGCCGAAGCGCCCTGCGCGCTCAGCGACGACGGGTTTCTGGGCAAGCTTTTTCTGTTCACGCTCCGCAGCCTCACGCCCGAGGAGCTGAGCGCCTACCCG
>JBJEUC010000275.1:0-3045 GCA_051883635.1 Candidatus Fimadaptatus sp. | reverse complement strand
CGCCCGAACAGCCTGTGCCGCTTGCGCGGCGGCGCGGCGGCTGGCTTTGCGCCCTCGCTGGCCCAGTCCTGGCCGGAATCCTCGGGCGGGAGTATGGGCTCCGGGTGCGGGTTCAGCGTGTTTTCGATGACCTGGCCGTCCAGCAGCCGTATCACGCGGTCCGCGTAGCGGCTCATTTCGGGGTCGTGCGTGACCACTATCAGCGTGGCCCCGCGCTCGCGCACGCAGTCGGTCATCAGCTTGAGCGCGCGGGCGCTGGTCTTTACGTCCAGATTGCCGGTGGGCTCGTCGGCGAACACTATCTGCGGGTTGCTCACCAGCGCGCGGGCGATGCCCACGCGCTGCTGCTCGCCGCCCGACATCTTGTTGGGCGTGTGGTGCATGCGGTGCAGCAGGCCCACCGACTGTATCATCTTGCGCGCGCGGCGGTTGCGTATCTGCCGGGGCACGCCCCGGTACGTGAGTGGCATGGCCACGTTCTCCAGCGCGTCGTAGGAGGGGAACAGATTGTAGGACTGGAACACGAAGCCCACATGGCGCAGGCGGAACTCCACCAGCTCGCCCTCGCTCATGCGCTCTATGTGCCGGCCCAGTATCACTATCTGCCCCCGGCTGGGGTGGTCCAGCCCCGCCAGCATGTTGAGCAGCGTGGACTTGCCCGAGCCTGAGCGGCCGATTATCGTGCAGAACTCGCCCGGCATTATCTCGAACGATACGTTCCTGAGCGCGTCGGTGCGGCTTGCGCCCTCGCGGAAGGTCTTGCATACGTCCGTCACGCGTATGACCGGCCCGGCGGGCGTTTGGTTTGACTTGGATGCCACGGGAATACCTCTGCTTGCTCTCATTTTGCGGCTGCCACGGCGGCCGCTTTATCTAAGACGTATTTGGCAAATACGTTGTTCCGAAGTTTTCCATTGCGCGCAAATATGCTTCGGAAACCGTGCGGGAGGGGTCCGCCGGGGGAAGGCCCCCCGCAGGTAAGGCGTAAGGCGCGTCAGCGGAACATTATTGCCGCCGAAGTCTGCCGGGGGGAGCTTGCCAGCCTGTCGACCCCTCTTTGCCAGGCACAAAGGGCGCGCACGGCCTGTCAGCCGTGCGCGCAGACTATTCGCCCCCGGGAGGGCACAAGCGGGCAAAGCCCTTCCCGCGCCACAAACGCATCCGGCAGAGTGCGCGCCCTCAACGCGGCAATGCCCGCGCCCCAAAGCACGCGGCTTGTCAGCGGAACCTCATGTCAGCGGAAGCCTGCCGGTATGAGCCTGTGCCCGCTTATCGGCAGGTCAAACCCTCTTTGCCAGGCACAAAGGCGCGCACGGCCTGTCAGCCGTGCGCGCCCTTTTCTTTTGTAATTTTCCGCTTATTCCTTTATGCCGCCGGTCTGCTCGATCTCGGCTATCATGGCCACGCGCCGGTCGTGGCGGGGGCAGTACGAGGCGTTCAGCCACTCGTCGACCATCATCTTGGCCAGCTCGGGGCCCACCACGCGCGCGCCAAAGGCCAGCATGTTGGAGTTGTTGTGCTCGCGCGAGAGCTTGGCGGAGTAGGGCTCGGAGCAGCACGCGCAGCGTATGCCCTTCACCTTGTTGGCCGCCATCGATATGCCCACGCCCGTGCCGCATATCACTATGCCCAGCTCGCAGCGCCCCTGGGCCACGGCGTTGGCGACCTTGAGCCCGTAGACGGGGTAATCGACCGATGCGTCCGTGTCGGTGCCGAAGTTGACCACGTCGTGCCCCAACTCGCGCAGGTGTTCCGCGATGACGTTTTTGAGCTCAACAGCCGCATGGTCGTTTCCTATTCCGATTATCATTTCAAGTTCTTCTCCCAGATTTGGTGTCCGCGCCCTTGGCGCGGCATAGTCAGTATAGACTGCGCGCGCACCGGTGTCAACGGCGCTATTGTAAAGCCGCCCGCGCGGCGGCTCGCGCCTTTACGCGGGCTGACGAATCGTGGTATAATGTGAAAAAACCAGCAAGCGAGGTGAGCGACATGGACGCTTCCAACACCCCTGCCCTGCGCACGGAGCGGCTGATACTGCGCCGATTTGCGCCGGACGACCTGCCCGCAGTCTACCGCATATTCAGCGACCGGGAGGTAAACGAGTTCCTGCCATTGTTCCCGCTCAGGGATATGGCCGAGGCGGAGGAGTTCCTCAGGCGCCGCTATCTGGACGGATACGCCCGGCCGGTCGGCTACAACTACGCCGTGTGCCTGCGCGAGGACGACGTGCCCATAGGCTACGTGAACGTGGATATGGACGAGAGCCATGACTTCGGCTACGGGCTGCTGGGCCGGTTCTGGCACAGGGGCATAGTCACCGAGGCGTGCCGGGCGGTGATAGAGCAGCTCCGGCGCGACGGCCTGCCCTACATCACCGCCACGCACGATGTGAACAACCCGCGCAGCGGCGCGGTGATGCGGCGGCTGGGCATGAGCTACAAATATTCATACGAGGAGCAGTGGCAGCCCAAGAACATACCGGTGATATTCCGCATGTACCAGCTGAACCTGGACGGCAACGAGGCGCGCGTATACGGCCGGTACAGGGAGATGTACCCGCACAACTTCGTCGAGCCGGACGTATAGCGAGGCGATTCGCCATGATGGCGGCAGGGCTTCTTTGACAGCATGAAGGGCGGAGGAGCCATCTCCTCCGCCCTTCTGATAGTAAATCGCAAAAGAAGCCCCGGGAGAGCGCGAGAGGGCCCGAAGGCCCTCTCGCGCTTCAATCGAACCCGGCGGCGTGTACGCCGGGTTCGCGGCAATTTCTTCGGAGGGGAGCTTGCCCCCCGGAGAAGAAATTGCTTCCTATCGCGAGCGAATGGCCGGGAGGGCGGCTTGCCGCCCGACCAATGAGCGAGTGCAAAATTCGCCCAAGTGACGATGTCACTTGGGCGAAACGTAGTGGCGGGGGAGCAAGCTCCCCCGCCGCTGCCACCCCTTCCAGTTTCCGCTGAAATCCTGCGGATTTCCGGGCGCGGAAACTGCAGGGAAGCGATTTTTGCTCTGGGAAATGGGATTTCCCGCCGCAAAAATCGCCGCGTG
>JBJEUC010000274.1:0-3047 GCA_051883635.1 Candidatus Fimadaptatus sp. | reverse complement strand
TGGCCGCCGGAGGCTGCCACATGGCTGCTGCCACAGCAAAAAGCGGCGCAAGAACGCACCTCGAAAGCCGCAAAGCAACGAAAGAACACAGACGCCATCTGCAGCACCGGCGGAGCGCCGCATTAGAACGCGCCCCGCTCCGCCGCATAAACCGCATAACAAAAAGGCGGCGCGAAAACTCGCACCGCCCTTGTGGGACAATATTACTTTACCTCGACGTCCGCGCCGGCTTCCTTCAGCTTGGCAGCGATCTTCTCGGCCTCGTCCTTGGCAACGCCTTCCTTGATGGTCTTGGGGGCGCCCTCAACGAGCTCCTTGGCTTCCTTCAGGCCCAGGCCCTCAACTACCTCGCGCACGGCCTTGATGACCTTCAGCTTCGCGGAAGCGTCGCAGCCCTTGAGCACTACGTCGAACTCGGTCTTCTCCTCAGCGGGAGCAGCAGCGGCAGCAGCGGGCGCAGCAGCGGCAACGGCCACGGGGGCAGCAGCGGATACGCCAAACTTCTCTTCCAGGGCCTTTACCAGGTCAGCCAGCTCGAGCACGGTCATCTCGCCAATAGCGGTAATCAGTTCATCGCGAGTCATATTAAAACCCTCCATTTATTCAGTAGATTTAAGCAGCCTTGCGGCTTAGTGTGCGGCCGCGCAGGGCGGCCAGTGGATCCTTAGCCTTCTTCCTTCGACTTGCGCACCGCGTCGATGGCGTACACCAGCGAACGCAGGGTAGCGGACAGAACGCCGACGAAGTTGGTGATAGGCGCGTTCAAGCTGCCCATGATGCGAGCGATAAGGACTTCCTTGGGCGGCAGATCTGCCAGAGCCTGTACGCCCTTGACATCGAGCACTTCCGTGCCCAGCAAGCCCGCCTTGACCTCGGTCTTCTTGGTCTTCTTGGCGAATTCGCTGATTATCTTGGCGGCCGACGCCGGATCGTCCATGCTGAACGCAACGGCGGTGGGGCCTTCCAGGATATTGTCCAGACCGGTGATGCCCATCTCGTTGGCGGCGATCTTTATCAGGGTGTTCTTGAGCACCTGATACTCAACGCCGGCCTTGCGGAACTCGTTACGCAGCTCGGTCACTTCCGCCACGGTCAATCCGCGGTAATCGATAAGCACCACGCTCTGCGCCTTTTCCAGCTTTTCGCGTATCTGGGCTACAACCAGCTTTTTCTGTTCCTGAGCCTGACTCAACAATATGCACCTCCTTGCTACGAAGCTACCGTCCGCCGGAGCAGCGCCCCGGAGGACGAGCGGGGCATATGAAAATGCCCCCGCGCAGACACGCAAGGGCATAGAACATTGCTATGTGCCTTACGCCTCGGTGGGTGGTCTCCCATTAAGCCTTGCGGCTCCCACTGTCTACGGCATGCTGAACTCAGTCAGCGCTTTGTATTATACCACACGCGCGCGGCATATGTCAACTCTTAGCCGAAGCGAACCGGGTTAACTTTTATGCCAGGGCCCATGGTGGAGGAAATCACGCAGCTGCGGATATAGGTACCCTTCGCAGTCGCGGGCTTCGCCTTGACTATCGCTTCCATCAGCACGCGCAGGTTCTCGCCGAGCTGCTCCTCGGAGAAGGACGCCTTGCCTATCGGGCAATGAACGATGGAAGTCTTGTCCACGCGATACTCAACCTTACCGGCTTTGATATCGTTTACGGCGCGGGTAACGTCCATGGTCACGGTGCCGCTCTTGGGGTTAGGCATCAGGCCCTTGGGACCGAGCACGCGGCCCAGACGGCCTACCAGACCCATCATGTCGGGGGTGGCCACTACCACGTCGAAATCAAACCAGTTTTCCTTCTGGATCTTGGTTATGTACTCCTCAGCGCCCACAAAGTCAGCGCCCGCGGCCTCGGCCTCGGTAGCCTTGTCGCCCTTGGCGAACACCAGCACCTTGACCTTCTTGCCGGTACCGTGAGGCAGCACAACCGCGCCGCGAACCTGCTGGTCCGCATGGCGGGGATCGACGCCCAGACGCACCGATATCTCGACGGTCTCGTCGAACTTGGCCTTGCCGGTCTGCTTGACCAGGTTTACGGCCTCGTCCGGCTCATACAGCTTCAAAGAATCGATCAGCTTTTTGCTGTCAATATATTTCTTACCGTGCTTCATTCTAATTTACATCCTCCCTGTGGTTTTAACGGCCTTATTAGTCCTCCCACTGCGGTCTTGGAATTATTCCTCAACCGTAATACCCATCGAGCGTGCGGTGCCGGCCACCATGCTCATAGCGGCTTCGATGGAAGCGGCGTTGAGGTCAGGCATCTTGGTCTCGGCTATCTCGCGAACCTGCGCCTTGGTTATCTTGCCCACCTTTACGGTGTTGGGCTTGCCGGACGCATGCTCCAGACCGGCGGCCTTCTTTATCAGTACGGCGGCCGGCGGGGTCTTGGTGATGAAGGTAAACGTGCGATCCTGATAAACGGTTATCACGACCGGTATTACCAGGCCAACCTGATTTGCGGTACGGGCATTGAATTCCTTGCAGAATCCGGGTATGTTAATACCATGCTGACCGAGCGCCGGACCTATGGGCGGCGCGGGCGTGGCCTTGCCTGCATTTACCTGCAGCTTGATGAGCGCGGTTACTTTCTTTGCCATGGTGATTTCCTCCTATCGATGTGGTTTCTGACGGAACCCCTCCGGGTTCCTCCCACGCCCCGCGAGATGCTACTTGCGTATGAACTCCTCGGGGCTTAAGGCATCAGACGCGTACTATCTGATCCAGACCGATGTCGAAAGACGCCGTCTTGCCGAACATCGCGATCTTAACGCGCGCCTTTTGACTGACCGTATCGATCTGTTCGACCTCTCCGGTGCAGTCCTTGAACGGGCCGTTCAACACCTGGCAGGTGTCGCCGACAACCAGATCAATCCTGACGGGCTGCCCTATCACGCCCATTTTTTCAACCTCGGCCTCAGTCAGCGGAACGGGCTTGGATCCCGGACCTACAAAGCCGGTCACTCCGCGGGTATTGCGCACTACATACCAGGCCTCGTCGGTCATTATCATCTTGACCAGCACGTAGCCAGGGAACACC
>JBJEUC010000273.1:0-3065 GCA_051883635.1 Candidatus Fimadaptatus sp. | reverse complement strand
CGTCGCCGAGTGCGCCCCAAACGTCCACGTCACCTTGTGGGAATAGGCGGAGTTATGGGCGCTGATGTTCAGCGTCGCTGAGCTGCCCGCTGCCACGCTGGTTGATGCAAGCGAGCCGTCGCTCTGCAGGTATCTTGCCGTCATGGCCGAGGCTGGAATCATTAAGTTTGGAAAAAAAGAAAACTATTGGGGCAACCGCAAAATCGCTCGATGCTATAAGTATTTCATTGGCCGATTGGATCAGGACATTGAAAACAGCGAATCGCCGGTAGATACCATTTTGCAAATCAAAAGGAAGGTTTCCAAGGCAGTTCTGGTAAAGATAGAGGTGGGAAATCACGCAGAAGCATATACCCTTTTTGAATCGCTCAATAATCGAGGCACGCCTCTGACGGCAATCGATCTCATGAAAAATGTCATTCTTGCACGTGCGGAGCGTGCGGGACTTGAGTGCGATAGGTGCTTTGATCGTTGGCAAGAGTTGCTGGGCTACTTGACAGAGGATTATTCTACTCAGGAAAGATTTTTCAGGCAATACTATAATGCTTTCAAAAACCGGCTCAATGTACCATTTCGTGGAAACGGCGACCGCAAAGACCCGCTTGGCAATATGGCGACCCGCTCCAATCTGTTGGAAATATACGAAAAGCTTATAAACCGTGACCTTCCGACGTTCCTTGATGATATACTGGCTTGCGGTGAGATAAGATGATTGCGAATGGCGATACGGAATTGGCCGGAAAATACAGGATGGAGTATGTACATAAACTCGGCAATCTGACGGTAACTCGATATAATTCGGCCTTGAGCAATTTCCCATTTGAAAAGAAGCGCGACCGACAAAAGGATGGGCTATATGTGGGCTATAAAAATGGGCTTGGTATAAACAAT
This sequence comes from Candidatus Fimadaptatus sp., assembly GCA_051883635.1. Taxonomy (GTDB): domain Bacteria; phylum Bacillota; class Clostridia; order Christensenellales; family Aristaeellaceae; genus Fimadaptatus. The sequence goes on along the minus strand of JBJEUC010000273.1, from coordinate 2,174 downwards.
GAAATCGCAGAAAAGAGCGAGTGGACGGTAGAGGACATAATGGAGCGAACCGATAGGCTGGCAGCTGAGCTACTCAAGATCTATGCTCTGGCATAAGGCCTCTGGCCCTGAGGTAAATGCAGTTTTACATAAGCAAGTGCGCCGCAATGGCATGAAAACGCCCTCGGGGGCGTTTTCGCCCTTGCAGGGGCATCTCCTCATACAGGATGCCAGGGACGGCGTGGCGGGTGAGTAATTGCGCTTAGCCTTATGCACCACACCCATTCCCACCAACTTTCCCCACAACCATACTTATAGTTGATAAAACTCCAAAACCTGCTATAATATACACACATACACTGTCAAAAGGAGTGTTATTATGAATAAGGTATCAGTCGAGCAACACAAGCCCGATTTCAGCCGGTTTTTGAAGATGCTGCGGCACGAGCCGGTGGAGCGGCCGGTGCTGTTTGAGCTGTTTTTGAACGAGCCGCTCTATCGCGAGCTGGCCGGGTATGCGCCCGCCGACGACAGCACGCTGGCGCATCTGCGCATGGTCGTGGACGCGTTCGCCAATGCGGGCTATGACTATGCCTCGACACATGGAAGCGAGCTGAGCTTTCCCACCAGGGCACCGGCGCGGCGCAAGACGATATCGCTGAACGACGGCTTTGTCATTACCGACCGGGCGTCCTTTGAGGCGTATCCCTGGCCCGACCCCGATAAGTGCGACTATTCGCGGCTGGAGGAGATAGCTCCGTATCTGCCCGAGGGCATGAAGCTGATGGTCATGGGGCCGGGCGGCGTGCTGGAAAACGTGATAAGCCTGGTAGGCTATGAGAACCTGTGCTTCATGCTGTTCGACGATCCCGGGCTGGTGGGCGAGATATTCGACGCCGTCGGCTCCCGGCTGCTGCGGTATTATGAGCGCGCGGTGGTATATGACAGCGTCGGCATGCTCATGTCGAACGACGACTGGGGGTTCAACAGCCAGACATTCCTGTCGGTGGAGGACATGCGCAAGTATGTGTTTCCCTGGCACAGGCGGTTCGTCGAGACGGCCCACCGGCACGGCAAGCCGGCGCTCCTGCATTCCTGCGGCTATATGAACGACGTGATGGAGGACATAATCGAGTACATGCGCTTTGACGGCAAGCATTCCTATGAGGACAACATACTCCCGGTAGAGGAAAGCTACCGCCGCTGGGGCGACCGCATCGCGATACTGGGCGGCATGGACATCGACTTCATCACCCGCGGCACCCCGGAGGCCGTGCGCGCCCGCTGCGAGGGCATGCTCAAGCTCGCCAAGGGCAGGGGCGGCTACGCCCTGGGCTCCGGCAACAGCATACCTGAATACATACCCTGGGAGAACTACTTCGCCATGATAAATACAGGGCGCAGGTGATATCCCGATAGCAAAGGACGGGCCCTCCGCGTTCAGGAGGGTCCGTCATTTGTGCTGCGGCCGTACGCCGCGCGGCTCATGCATATAGCTCTCCGTTTGCGCCGGTATCGGTGAGCCCGGGGCCTATTCGGTGATGAGCCATATCTCGTCCTGCTGGCGGCCCAGTATGCGTCCACGCTGAGGCCCCACGCACACCACGTCCTCCCGGCAGACGCGGCCCCGGGATGTGATTATCGCCGGCTCCAGCGTGAAGGTCATGTTTTCCACGAGGGTCGTGTTCTGGCCGGCATTGGCCGCGTGCATGCCCGCGCCGATGCCGCCGTTGTGGGCGTATATGCCTATCTCGTGGCCATAGCTCCGTATCTGCCCCGCGTAGCCCTGCTCCGCCATGGTGTCGATGCCTATCCGGCCCAGCGCGTTGGAGTCGGCGCCCACCTTCATCGCCTCAGCCACGCGCGCATTGATGAGCTTCAGCGTGTCAAAGGCGTGCTGCACCTCGTCGGGCACATGCCGCTCCGCACCGGCGGCATAGAAGGTGCGCTGGTTGTCCGAAGCGAAGCCGAAGGTGCGCACGCCGAAGTCGACGTTTATTACGTCGCCCGGCTGAACATACACGTCGTCCGGGGGCATCTTGCAGTTGTAGCTGGAGCGCGCGCCCACCGAGACATAGGGATCGTAGCAGCTGTCCCACGAAAAGCCGACTCCCGCCTCGAGGGCCAGGCGCTGGAAGAGCCGCTGTATGTCCTTGCCCGACATGCCCAGCTTCATCAGCGGCCGCGCCCTGTCA
>JBJEUC010000272.1:0-3066 GCA_051883635.1 Candidatus Fimadaptatus sp. | reverse complement strand
ATTCTCTGCTCACCCCTTTGTACCGCCGCCGCTCCGCTGGGGGGTTGGAGGCGGCAGAGCGGCGTGTTCTTACGCGGCGCTCTGCCTTGTTGCAAAGGGTTGGTGTGTTGCGCTGCGTTCTGTCGGTGCGTTGCAGCTTTTGCGGCGCGTTCTTGCGCCGATTTTGGCTGCGGTAGCAGCCGCGTGGCTGCCTCCGGCGGGGCAGCGCGTTCTTATGCGGCGCTCTGGCGCAGAGGCAAGGGGTGGAGGTGGTGTTCGTATGGTGGCGTTCGGAGGGTGCATTGTGTTTTGCGGTTGCGCTTTCGATGTCCCAAAACCAAATCCGGAGGGCCGTCAGGCCCTCCGGATTTGGTTTGTATCCGGGGTTACTTCTGATGCTTATCCAGGCACTCGCGGATGAGTTCGACGTAGCGGCGCACCTTTTCGGGGGACTTGCTCACGCGGTAGACGTCGCGCTGCGCTATCTCCAGCGTGCAGCCCCTGGCGGCCTCGACGGTGGCGGAGAAGTGCCTGCGCACCTCGTCCTCGTCCAGCACGTCGCCTACGCCCAGCAGGTTGGGGGTGGGCTTGCGCAGGTAGACCACGCGCTTGCCGCGCAGCCGTTCGCCCATGAAGGGCTCGTCGCACCAGGGAGATATGGACACCTTGCGCAGATTGGGCAGGGTGGAGAGGCAGCTGTCCCAGATGCCGTGGGTGGCCTCGCAGCAGCCGTAGGAGAGCAGGCCGTAGCGCTCGATTATCGTGCTGTAGTGGGGGAACACCAGCTCGGCGTACATGCGCGGGGACACGCCCGAGGTCTCCTGGGAATCGATATAGCCCCACACGTCGCGCGTGGTGCGGGCGGTGTCGCTCAGCTCGTCGGTGAAGCAGTAGGTGCCCTGGTTGAGGTGGGTATCGCCCAGCGTGGGCATTATGGCGCCGCTGCGCTCCATCAGGTCGAAGAAGGCGCAGTAGTCGTCGGCCAGCTGCCCCAGCATCTTGTGGAACAGCTCCGGGTAGTCGTACATGGCCACGTACATGTTGTCCATGGCCATTATGCGCACAATGTCGCCCATGGGGGAGCAGCTCAGCGCCGAGCCGCACACGCGCGCGGGCAGTATGTCGCCGAACAGCTCGTTGAGCTCGTCGGCGCGCTTCTGCGCGGAGGCCACGTCCACGCTGAACTCGGAGGGCTTCAGCTTGTCGAACTCGGCCTCCAGATCCTCTATCTGCGGCACGAAGTGATGCCCCAGACCGTCGGAATGCTCTACCTTGGGGGGCAGGCCGAACGCGGTGAAGCTGGTCGAGGGCGAAACGGGCAGGTAGTCGCGCACTATCGTGTCGTCGTGGAACAGGGTGTGGTTGACTATGTTGCTCAGCAGCATGCGCTCCAGCCTGCGCGCGTCCTCGCCCTCGCACTGCATGAGGGGCGGCAGTATGTCCTCGGCAAACGTCCACAGCTCCATGGTCACCATGGGGCGGGAGTCGGCGGCGAAGCGGCCGTGCTTTTCCCAGTCGGCGCGCAGCGCGTCCATGGCGGGGCTGTGCGCTAGCTCGCTCTGCTCGGCGGCCAGCGCGCGCAGGCGCTCAAGGTCCTTTGAAGATATGTTCATAACTGTAACCTCCTGACGGATGTTGTTTTAGCCTCTGTGCATGTCTATGAACTGGCGGGGCGACATGCCGGCTACGCGGTGGAACACCTTGGAAAAGTAGCTCTGGCTGGCAAAGCCCACGCGCGCGGCGACCTCGGTCACGTTCAGCTCGCCGCCGGCCAGCAGGCGCTTGCTCTCGTCTATGCGCACGGCGTTGAGGTATTCGGTGAAGGAGGTGCCGCAGAACTTTTTGAACTGGGAGGAGAAGTAGCTCTCGCTCAGATGCACCTCGTTTGCCACGCTGGCCAGGGTTATGTCCTGGTCGAAGTTGAGCGCGATGTAGTTCATGGCGCGCTTGAGCGCGGAGGACACCGAGGGCCCGCCCGCGCCGTGCTCGGGGAAGGCGCTCTGCGAAAAGCGCTCGACTATGTCCTGCATGATGTAGCAAATGTCATCTATGCTGGAGGACTGCCACAGCCTGCGCATGTAGTCGCGGTTCATGTTGAGCGCCTCGGCGGTGGCACCGCCGCCGTCTATCGCCGCACGCGAAAGGAGCGAGCACAGCGCCGCCGTGTGGCTCTTTATGCCCTCCAGGTCGCCGCCCGTGGAGAACAGCGCGTAGCCCAGCAGCTCGTTGAGCATGGCGTTGGCGCCCTGAAGATTGCCGTCCTTCACGCACGCCACCAGCACGCGCTCCTTCTCGTAGGGGTAGGTGGGGGAGGAGTTGGCAAAGCCCTTGTACATCTGTATGGTCTCGCCTATGCGGCTCTGCTGGCGCTGATGCTGCCGCGCGCTGTCCAGGCTGCTGCCCTCGTCCCAGCCGTCGAATACGTACTGCACTACGCGGCACAGCGCGCCGGTGCGCTCGGGGGACAGCACCTTGAGCTGGCCGCACGCGCCCAGCATGTCCAGCGCCGCGTCGACGGGTATGTCATAGCGGCGCGCGGCCTCCTGCACTATCTGGGGGTCGCATTCGCCTATAACGAAGGGCCCCATGAGTATGGAACCCTCGAATGAGCCCTCGCTCAGCAGCGGCATGGCGATGTGGCACACGCCCGCATGGCAGCTGAACAGATACGCCTCGCCCAGATCCAGCGCGCGCCGTCCGGCCAGCGCGTGCAGCGCGTCGCAGGACTCGCCCCCCGGCAGGTAGCGGCGGAAGAGACGGCAGTACTCGCAGTCCTCGCCGCACATGGCCAGCACCTTGCCTCCGGCATCCAGCGCGCGTGCGTTGGTATCGGTAAGCGCGCTCAGCGCGCTCATGCGTTCGGTAAGTATATCCAGTGACATTTTGCAAACCTCCACGGATATGATTATATCATGTGGGTGCAAGTATTTACATGCTCTTTTCGGCAAGCGGCATGTATTTTTTGTCGGCAATTTGCGGCGCGCGCTTTACACCCACCCGTAAAAATGCTATCATTATGCCAAAGGCGACGATGGAGGAAGGGCTATGAGGTATCCGGACGGAATGGCGGTGGGCGCGGCCGCGCTG
>JBJEUC010000271.1:0-3069 GCA_051883635.1 Candidatus Fimadaptatus sp. | reverse complement strand
AGTCGTCGGTCAGTACATTGATGGAGCCGCCCGGCTGCCAGTTGGCCAGGGCGTTCCCGGTGGCGTAGATGGTCACGTCGCCGAAGAGATCGTAGCCGTTGGGATGGTAGGCCAGCAGGGCGCCCTCGAGGGGCTTGTTCAGGCCGTCGATGTAGCCCTTCCACTCGACAAGGTTCGCCGTGAACGCGCCGGTCTCCAGCATTACCAGGCCCTCGTCGCTCTCTACCAGATAGCACTCGTCGCCGAGTTCATCGTTGGCATTGTAGGCGTGCAGCCGGATATCGCCAAAGTCGTACACGGTAACGCTGCCGAGTTCTAGGGGCGTTTCCGTCTGGGGCACGGCTTCGGCCATGGCTACACCGGTCAGGAGCATTGCGATGGTCATGAGGGTTGCGATGAGCTTTTTCATGTTGATTGCCTCCTTGCAGTCGCTTTCCGGGGGCATCTCCCCGTCTTCGCCATAAGGATAGCACGGCGCAAACGGCCGGACAAGTACGCACTTTTTTGTGGCGTGGTCACCGGATGGTAACTATTGGGTGGTTTCCTCCGGGTAACATTTGGCTGTACCGGGGGTTTTGAGGCCGGAACGCACAATGTTAACTTTTGATGTGCGTTGGCAATTTGCTCTCTGCTCCGTATCATTTGCACAGAGCCGTTTGGGAACCTGGTTTCCCAGCAATATCAAAGGAAGAACGTATGGAAAACGACGAGCTTCCCATATGCCTGGTCGAGACGGCGCTGAGTGGAATCTCCCGGAAGGTAATGGCGGAGAATCTTAAGGATGCGGAAGGCGACGGCCCGCTGCCCTGCATGGCCTATCCGGACATGCCGCCCCCGCGCTGAATACGCCCTCACTGGGACGGGCGAAAGCCTCCAACCCATTCCGGGCGCCATGTTTGGACTGGGAATGGATTACATGAGGAAGAACGAGCTGCCGTACAACGAGCGCGCGGGCGCGCTCGGCAAGGCGCTGCACTGAGGCTGTATGGCTGTCGGCGAGGGGGATGACCAAAGCAGGGGCTTTTGCTGACAAGCGCCCGCCGGGCAGCAGAGCGGCCGGACGGAACCGCTCCCCCATCCGGCCGGATGACGCGATGCGCCTGGTTCCTGCATTCAAAACGGAAGTTCGGCGCGGCCCACAGGCGCTATGGCTTACGGCACTGCCAAAACGCAAAATAACACCCATGACCAAAAGCAGGTCATGGGTGATGCCGTAGTGGAGGCGAGGGGAGTCGAACCCCTGTCCGAAGACTCAGCAACCCGAGCTTCTCCGAGCGCAGTCTGTGTTTTGAGATTCCCTCACGCGCGCGCCCACAGACAGGCTCACGCGATCGGTAGCTTCATGGATCCCACCTGCGGCAAAGCTTACGCAGGCTGGTTCCCCACCTTAATGACGCCGAGCACCCGGGCCGTGGGAAGTCCGGGGTCGACGGGCGGCATTAAGCCGCGGCCAGCTCGAAGCTGGAATCGTTGCTATTCGCAGTTATTGTTTTTCCCGTTGTTGCGCGGTTCAGGGCCGCGGCTCGCTTCTCGGACCACCGACGATCCCCGTCGAAACCAGTACGCCCCCGTATGAGCGCCGGCGCGGGCCGGTAAGTCCTCCCTGTTCGGCTCAATCGCCGCGCCGGGAATCGCGCAGCGCGCGCTGCATTTCGCGCTGGGTATCGCGCTCCTGCATGGCATCGCGCTTGTCGTAGTTCTTCTTGCCCTTGCACACGCCCAGCTCCAGCTTTACCAGCCCGTCGCTCAGGTATATGCTCAGCGGCACCAGTGTGAGGCCCTCCTGCATCTGCTGCGCGTTCAGCTTGCGTATCTCCGCCTTGTGGGCCAGCAGCTTCTTGGGGCGCAGCGGGTCGCGGTTGAATATGTTGCCCTGCTCGTAGGGACTGATATGCATGCCGAAGACCCACAGCTCGCCGTTTTTGACCTGCGCGTAGCAGTCCTTGAGGTTGCACCTGCCCGCGCGGATGGACTTGACCTCGGTGCCGAACAGCGCCAAGCCGGTCTCCAGAGTGTCCAGCACAAAATAGTCGTGCCGCGCTTTTTTGTTCTGCGCCAGCACCTTAACGCCCTTTTGCGCCATCGCTACTCCTCCCCTGCCCTCTGCTGTGGCTTTGTATTATACCACGTCGCGCCGCATATGTCAACCCATCTGTGCGGCGGTATTTTGGACTTTGCGCAATGCGCCCGGGTTGCCCTGTCCTGCCGCGCGGGCAGGTAAGAGAATCCCGACCAAAATAATAGGAATTTAATGTGTCTGCGGCCCAAAATGGGGTATAATACTGTTGACAGGATTTCGGCTGTATGCTAAAATCAACATGTAATTCCGAGTGGATTAATAGGAATTGCGTCGCATCGCGGCGCACGAGGTGAACCGCACAATGAAGCTATCGACCCGAGCGCGATACGGCATACATGCAATGTTCTATCTGGCGCAGCACGCCGGCGAGCCGCCGCAGCCGCTCAAGACCATTGCCGAGAGCGAGGGCATACCCGAGCCCTATCTGGAGCAGCTGATGAGCCTGCTGCGCAGGGACGGGCTGGTGCTGTCGGCGCGCGGGGCGCAGGGCGGCTACACGCTGAGCGCCGCGCCCGGCGACATATCGATAGGCCGCATACTGCGCGCGCTGGAGGGCTCGCTTGCGCCGGTGAGCTGCCTGGAGAACGACGACGCCTGCGGCAAGACATGCGACTGCGCTTCCCGACTGGTATGGCGCAGGCTGCAGACGAGCATAGAGCAGGCGATGGACGCCATGACGCTGAGCGACATGCTGAACGATTACAAAGGTTTGCACAACTAAACTGTGGACTGGAGATAGAAAGCTATGGAAACGAGAAAGGTTTATCTGGACAACGCCGCCACCACCGGCGTAAGCGCGCCCGTGCTGGAGGCCATGCTCCCCTTCCTGAAGGAGACCTACGGCAATCCTTCCAGCGTGCACTGGTGGGGCCGCGAGGCGCGCAAGGCGCTGGGCAACGCTCGCCGTCAGGTGGCCGCCGCTCTGGGCGCACAGGAGAGCGAGATATACTTCACCGGCTGCGGCACCGAGTCCGACAACTGGGCCGTAC
>JBJEUC010000270.1:0-3069 GCA_051883635.1 Candidatus Fimadaptatus sp. | reverse complement strand
GTCTCCGCCAATCTGGCCCGCAAGACCACCCGCTTCTCCGAGGACGACCTGGCGCTCCTGTGGCAGGCCATACTGAACATGTTCGAGCATGACCATTCGGCCGCCCGGGGCAAGATGGCGGTGCGTGAGCTCATCGTGTTCAGGCACGACAGCGAGCTGGGCAACGCGCCGGCCTACAAGCTGTTCGAGCTGGTGGACGTTAAGCGCAGGGAGGGAGTCGACACGCCCCGCGCGTATGCCGATTACGCCGTATCGGTGGACGAGAGCCGCCTGCCCGCGGGCGTTACATGCACGCGCATGGGGTGATATATGACGAGGAGGACTTCCTCCAGCTTTCCGGAATACAGCACTTCCGCTTTTGCCGCCGCCAATGGGCGCTCATACACGTCGAGAACCAGTGGCAGGAGAACTACTTCACCGTCGACGGCACGCTGATGCATGCAAATGCCCATGACGGCGAAAAGCGGGAGAGCAGGGGAGATATGCTGATACTGCGCGACCTGCCGGTCTTTTCAAGGACGCTGGGCGTATCCGGCAAGTGCGACGTGGTCGAGTTTTACCGGGACGATGGCGGGGTAGCACTGCGGGGCAGCGAGGGACTGTGGCGGCCCTTCCCGGTGGAGTACAAGCGGGGCAAGCCCAAGGCGCATTCGGCCGACGAGCTTCAGCTCTGCGCGCAGGCGATGTGCCTGGAGGAGATGCTGTGCTGCGCCATACCGCAGGGCGCGCTGTACTATGGCGAACCGCGCCGCAGGACGCAGGTGGAGTTTACGCCGGAGCTGCGAGGCGAGGTGCGCTCGTGCCTCAGCGAGATGCACGGCCTGTACGCCCGAGGCTATACGCCCCGGGTAAAGCCGGGCAAGATGTGCCGGGCCTGCTCGCTCAGGGAAGCGTGCCTGCCCGCCCTGTCTGGGCGGCGCTCCGTGGCGGAATACATAAACGCCGGAAGGGAGGACTCCCTGTGAAAGCGCTGCTGAACACGCTCTTTGTCACCTCCGAGGACGTCTATCTCACCCTGGACGGCGAAAACGTGGTGGCCAATCGGGGCGGGGCGGCGGTGGCCCGCTACCCGCTCCACACGCTGCAGGGCATAGTCTCGTTTTCCTACGCGGGCGCGTCCCCGGCGCTCATGGGCGCCTGCGCGGAGCGGGATGTGAGCTTGGCATTCTGCTCGCCCCGGGGCAGGTTCCTGGCCCGGGTGGGCGGGGAGAGCTGCGGCAATGTGCTGCTGCGCCGCGCCCAGTACCGCCTGGCCGACGACCCGGCGCAGAGCTGCCGCATTGCGCGGTGCATGATATTCGGCAAACTGCACAACGCACGCTGGAGCATAGAGCGCACGCGGCGGGATCATGGCCTGCGCGTGGATGCCGACAGGCTGGCCAGTGCCTCCCGGCGCATACAGGGCCTGCTCGACCCGGTGCTCGAGACGAGCGACCTGGACGCGCTGCGCGGGCTGGAGGGCATCGCGGCGACCGCCTATTTCGATGTGCTTGACGATATGATACTCAGCGGCAGCCCGGAGTTCCGCTTCAAGGGCCGCAGCCGCCGCCCGCCGCTGGACCGCGTGAACGCACTTTTGTCGTTTGCATACAGCTTGCTGGCCCATGACTGCGCCTCGGCGCTGGAGTCGGTGGGGCTGGATGCCTACGTCGGCTTCCTGCACCGGGACAGGCCCGGGCGGACGTCGCTGGCGCTCGACCTGATGGAGGAGCTCCGCCCCTGCCTGGCGGACAGGTTCGTGCTCACGCTGATAAACAACCGCATGGTCCGCCCGGCCGACTTCATCCATGCCGAAAACGGCGCCGTGCTCCTGTCGGACGTGGGGCGCAAGGAGTTTTTGCAGCATTGGCAGGAGCGCAAGCGCGAGCAGCTCACCCATCCCTATCTGGAGGAAAAGCTGCCCTGGGGCATGGTGCCTTACGCGCAGGCGCTGCTGCTGGCCCGCTATCTGCGGGGCGACCTGGACGGCTACCCGCCGTTCCTGTGGAAGTAGGTGGCTTATATGCTGGTGCTCATAACATACGATGTAAACACCGAGGATGCCTCGGGCAAGCGGCGTCTGCGGCAGATAGCCCGGCAGTGCGTGAACTACGGGCAGCGCGTGCAGAACTCCGTGTTCGAATGCCTGCTCGACCCCGGCCAGTGCCGACAGCTGCAGGCCAGCCTGCTCAAGCTCATGGACCCGGAGCGCGACAGCCTGCGCTTCTACTATCTGGGCAGCAAATATGAGGGCAAGATAGAGCATTTCGGCGCCAAGCGCACATACCTGCCGGAAGCGCCGCTCATCATCTGAGCCGGCGCGAACCCTAAGCGCCCATGAAGGGCAGGCAGGTTCGCACCGCCGCGCAGAACCTTCCTGAGCATATCCGTGCCGGATGTGCTCAAAAGCGCGCCACCCTCCCGCCGCTCAGGAACCTTTTTCCGTCAAATGCGTCAAAAACAGCAGGGAGGTTTAGCTGTTTTTGCAGTCGCCCTCCGTATGGAGGGCGCGGATTGAAATGAGACATGCTTATTATACTACTTATTGCGCCTGCGGGTCGCCCTCCGTATGGAGGGCGCGGATTGAAATAAGCGTCTTTTGCATCATCTCGGTAAACCATCCCTCGTCGCCCTCCGTATGGAGGGCGCGGATTGAAATAACCTTGACAAGTCGCGCAAATTGGAAGCAATCGTCGCCCTCCGTATGGAGGGCGCGGATTGAAATAAAAAGACCTATCAGGGCGCGGGGAAGCTGTTGCAGGGTCGCCCTCCGTATGGAGGGCGCGGATTGAAATCCGCGCACGTGCCCCTCTTGACCCCGTTTACACGGTCGCCCTCCGTATGGAGGGCGCGGATTGAAATCTGGACTACGGCGCGGCGGGGTTTGATACGCCCTCGTCGCCCTCCGTATGGAGGGCGCGGATTGAAATACGCGCCGGGTCATCCGCGCCCGCTCGTTGCCGGTCGCCCTCCGTATGGAGGGCGCGGATTGAAATTACAACTTTGCGCTCAAACATGGCGCTGATGGCAGCGTCGCCCTCCGGATGGAGGGCGCGGATTGAAATTCGCCTGGCCACCAGTACAGCCCCT
>JBJEUC010000269.1:0-3080 GCA_051883635.1 Candidatus Fimadaptatus sp. | reverse complement strand
CCTTGTCGACGTGCTGATACCGCGCGGCGGCAAGCGGCTCATCCACTCGGTGGTGGAAAACGCGCGGGTACCCGTGATACAGACCGGCGACGGCATATGCCACGTATATGTGGATGAAGCCGCCGATATAGACATGGCGCTGGACATAGTGATAAACGCCAAGGTCAGCCGTCCCTCCGTCTGCAACGCGATGGAGACCCTGCTCGTGCACGGCGAGATAGCGCCCCGCTTCCTGCCGATATGCCTGGACGCGCTCAGCGAACGCGGCGTGGAGATACGCGGATGCGAGCGCACGCAGGAGATATGCCCGGACTGCAAGCTGGCCACGCCCGAGGACTGGGACACCGAGTACAACGACCTGATACTCTCGGCGCGCATAGTGGACAGTCTGGAGGCGGCCATAAACCACATCAACGTGCATGGCACGCGCCACAGCGAGGCCATAGTCACCTCTAACTACGAGACGGCCCGGCGCTTCCAGGACAGGGTGGACGCGGCGGCGGTTTACGTGAACGCCTCCACGCGCTTTACCGACGGCGGCGAGTTCGGCTTTGGCGCGGAGATAGGCATAAGCAACCAGAAGCTCCACGCCCGCGGCCCCATGGGGCTGCGGGAGCTCACCACGTATAAATACGTCATCGACGGCAACGGCCAGGTGCGCTGAGTCGGCCCGGCAGGCCGCCCGCGCGCGCCAAAAACGAACAAATGCGATATCACAAAGGCACAGAAGGACGGACATCCTTCCGTGCCTTGTCAGTTGATGGGCACTGCGCGCGGCAAGCCTGCGTGCAAAGCTGTGGCGGAGGAGACAGCTCCTCCGCCACGGCGCGCTATTACAGGTTCTTCAGATTGAAGGCTTCCTCGATGTCGTCCACTTCCTTGGGGGAGATGGTGACTATCTCGCCGATGTCGCGGCACGCGATGTAGGCCTTGGCGCTGTACTCGAGCAGCTCAAGGCGGTCGAAGGCGTTGAGCAGCGTCGCGCCGGTGACTATCACGCACTGGTTGTTGATTATCAGCGTCGGGGAGCGGCCGGTTATGGCGGCGGCGGTGCCCTTTACGTCCATAGTGGAGGCGGCGTAGGGCAGGCGCTTCACGTCAAGCAGGTTGATGTAGCTCTCGGGTATGGTGCGGGAGTCGAACTCGGTGTCGGTGCAGGCGAAGGCCATGATGGCCGGCGGATGCGCGATTATCACCGAGCCGATGCCGGGATGGGTGTTGTATATCTCCTGATGCAGCGGCACGGAGCGGCTGGGGGTCTTGCCCTCCTCGCACATGCCGTTCTTGATGCGCACCAGATCCTCGGGCTCCAGGTACTTGCGGTCCTTCATGTAGGGGGTGATGAGGAAGGAGCCGTCGGACAGGCGTTGGGAGAAGGTGCCCTGAGTGGAGTTGAACAGCCTCTGGTCGTAGGCGCGGTGTATCATCCGGCACATGTCGCGGCGGGCGGCGCACTCCTCGGAGGAGATGTTGTTGGACACGAAGGCGTCCAGCCGCGGATGGGCCTTGGCGGAATCGATGTTTATCTGCGCCTGGGTGAGCTCGTTGGGCGTGCCCAGCTTGCGCGCGTCTATCTCCAGACGGCCCGCGAAGTCCAGCGTCTCAAACGCCATGAACGCGCGGAACAGGTTGCTCGCGCCGCACACTACGCCGTGGTTCTCCAGCATCACGGTGTTGTAGCCCTTGGCAAACTCGCTGGAGATGTACTGGCCCAGCAGCTCGGAGCCGGGCACCTCGTACTTGGCCATGGCTATCTCGCCGCAGATCTGGGACACGCTGGGCACCAGCATGGTATCGGGTATCTTGCGCGCCAGCGAGAAGGCCACCAGGGTCGGCGGATGGGCGTGCAGTATGGCCCGGATGTCGGGGCGCTGACGGTATATGTCGCTGTGGAAGGGCAGCTCGACGGAAGGCTTGTGCGGGCCTATTATGGTGCCGTCGGGCTTTACGCATATCATGTCGTTGCGGGTCAGCGTGCCCTTGTCTATGCTGGAAGGCGTGATCCATATGTCGCCGTTGTCGTCGCGAATCGAAAGATTGCCGCCCGAGGTCGTGGTCATGCCGTACTGATATATGCGGTCCATGATCATGACCAGCTGGTCGGCCGGATGGAGCAATTCAAAACGCATTGATATTACCTCCGTTTGCGCGTGTGCTAATTTACAGCATTGCGCCCCGCGCCGTATGCGCCTGCGTAAGGCTGTTCCAATATTCATTCGCTGTTGTGCGCCCTTTTCCTGCCACAAGTGCAAAACATAAACAAACCCTTCGTTAAATATAACGTAGCCCGCGCACATTGACAAGTACAGCCATGTGTGCCATAATGGGTATCATGTGTATATGGTACAGGGCCGTGCGGCAGGGGGAATGTTATGGAGAGTCAGGCGGTATATGAATAGGCCGGGGCGGGCCGGGGGCGCGGCCGCGCCGCAGAAGTGGGAGCTGTGGTGGGCGTACACGCTGTTTTCCGATGCGTCCGACGTAAAGCTGCGGCCGGTGATAATAATGGAATCCCGCAGGGACATGATACCGGCTATAGAGCTGACCTCACATGTGCCGCGCGACTGGCTGGTGTGGCAATACCCGCTCCTCGACTGGCAGGGAGCCGGGCTGCGCCGCCCGTCCACCGCCGTGCTGAACTCGATTTCGACCGTGCCCCGCGAAGCGCTGGGCCGGCGCATAGGTCGGCTGTCATATGTGGACATAATGAACATAGAATGTATGCTGGAGATGCTGAGCGGCAGCCCGCCGCCTCCGCGCAAAGTGCCGGAGCGCAGGTAGGCGTCCGCCGGTAAGGAGGCAGCTATGTCAAGGAAGGGGAAGAGCGGGCGGAACCGGGCCATTATGGCGCTGCTTGTAGTGCTGCTGGCCGCGTCATGCTGCGTATTTGTGTGGTCGGGCTATGCGATAGTGGAGCGCATGCGCGAATACAGCGCCTCGCGGGACGAATACGCCCAGCTGCGGGAGCAGTTCAAGAGCACCGCAGCGCCGGTCAGCGCCGAACCGGAGCCTGCGTCCGGCGCGGCTGCGGATACGCCCGAAACCGCGTCCGGCACGTCCGCGCCTGCCGGAGCGACTGA
>JBJEUC010000268.1:0-3084 GCA_051883635.1 Candidatus Fimadaptatus sp. | reverse complement strand
AAACTCGCTCAAACGACGCAGTCGTTTGAGCGAAACGTAGTGGCGGGGGAGCTTGCTCCCCCGCCACATTTATAATGGTTTTCTCGCAGCCTCGCCCGGGCGGCGCGGGAAGGATCTGGGCGTGGGCGCGAGCTTTTTGACCACCACCAGCCGCGCGTCGCGCCCCGGCATGTCCGCGGGCAGCACGCGCGCCGCGCCGCCGCCCAGCCGCTTTATCGCCGTGGCGGCCTCGGCCAGCTCCTCGTCGGCGGCCGGGCCCTTGTAGGCCACCAGCACGCCGCCCACGCGCACGAAGGGCAGCGCCAGCTCACACAGCACGTTCAGCCGCGCCACCGCGCGCGCCGTGACCACGTCAAACGCCTCCCGCAGTTCCCCGCGCGCGGCCTCCTCGGCCCGGGCGTGGACCGCGCTCACCCGCACGCCCGCGCGCCGCGCCGCTTCGCTCAGGAAGTTCACGCGCTTGCCCAGCGAGTCCATCAGCGTCACGTCCGCGTCGGGCCGGGCTATCGCCAGCGGCATGCCGGGGAAGCCCGCGCCGCTGCCCACGTCCAGCACGCGCGCGCCCCGGGGTATCAGCCCGGCCTTGAGCGGCGCCAGCGAATCGACGAAGTGGCGCTCCGCCGCCTCGGCGTCCGAGTCCACGCGCGTCAGGTTCATGCTCTGGTTCACCTCCTTGAGGTAAGCCCAGAATTCCGCCATCTGCGCCGCGCTGCGCTCGTCCAGCTCCATGCCGCACCGCGCGGCGGCCTCCATCAGCATATTCTTCATGTGCGACCTGCTTTCATATTGCTCGTTATGCCCCAAGGGGCGGCGCGCCGCCGCCCGCGACTTCGGTGCGTTCCGTGGCGCATCGGTATGCGCCGTTCCGGTCTCGGGGGAAGCGCTCCGTCCGCACGCAGCGCCCCGATACGCGCCCCATTATAGCCCATAGCCCCGAGCTTGTCAATTACGGCCCGCGCCGCGCTCCGTAATTGCATGCATTTGCGGTAAACGCCTTGCGGCACGGCGGCGGCACGGCGGGGGAGCCCGCGCCGCCCTCCTGCATTTTGTCAAAGTCTTTTTTGACAAAATGCAGGATTTGGCGCAGGCGGTATTGAAGTAATACTTTTATGGATAAAACTGGGGAGTCCGCGCGCGAGGCCGAGCGCGGGGATGCGCGCCCCTGCGGAGGATATATCATATGGATTCATACAATCGCTCTACGCGGATATTCGTGTTCGCGCTGGTGCTGGTGCTGTCAATGGGCGTCATCGCGGCGGCGTACACGCTGGCGCATACCATGAACCGTCAGGACGATCAGCCCATACCGCTCAACTGCAGCTCGATAGACAACCTGCAGACCGACGACACGCACATATACTTCTATGTGGATGACGTGCTGTACTGCTACGAGGACAGCGGCGAGCTGGCCTGGAAGCACACCCTGGGGGCCGACGCGGACTACCGCGTATGCGACGCGGGCATAGCCGCCTGGCAGGGCAGCAAGCTCTTCCTGATAGGCAAGGACGGAGACATGCTCTATTCGGGCTCCATGGCCTCCGACGTGCGCTCGTGCGCGCTCAGCTCCAGCTACGCCGCCGTGGAGACCGTGGTCAACGGCCTCAACTCCCTGCAGGTGATAGAGTACAACGGCAAGGTGATAGACACGCTGGACATGTCCTCGCTCACGCTGCTCGACTACGGCTTCTTCAGCGACAACAACATGCTGTGGGTCATGACGCTCAACACCGAGGGCACCGTGCCGCTCACGCAGGTGGACACCTATCAGCCCGCGCGCTTCCAGACCGGCTCCATACCCGATTCGACCCAGGTGGTCTACAAGGTGGTGCTGGACAACAACGAGCTGGTGCTGATAGGCACCAACACCATAGACCGCTATTCCTACACCGGCAAGGAGGCCAGCGGCGCGCGCAAGCTGGTCTACGGCTGGTATTACATGGATTCCAGGGTGAACAGCGCCGGCCAGGCCTACCTGTTCGTGCCCACGCGCGAGCTGGAAAACTCCATAAGCATAAAGGACATGCGCGTAATAACCGGGCAGAGCGATTACACCATCCACTTCCAGCTGCCCTGCATGAGCGTATATGCGGGCAGCACCGCCGCCTATGCCCTAAGCAACCAATACGCCTTCAAAAACGTCTACGGAGAGAGCAGTCCCCTGGCCTACCGCCTGCCCCTGTACGTCGACCAGGTCGTGGCCTATACCGGCAGCGGCATGGCCGTGGTGGTATCCGACCAGCGCGTTTACCTGATAAGGCTGCCATAGGCGCGCGGCAGGGGCCTCATGCGGGGCGTTTGCCCGCGACAGTCCGAAAACGGAGGAAGCTATGAATATAGTCGATCTTGTGATAATTGCAATAGTGGCGATAACGGTGATATCCGGCATGTACCGGGGCTTCATATCGTCGCTGCTGGCTACGGCCAACTTCTTCATATCGTGGATAGCGTCGTACATGATATATCCCTCGGTGTCGGGAGCGCTGCTCTCAAACTCGTCGGTGATGGACACTCTGTACTACTACACCGACGCGGCCTCAAAGCTGGGGCCGGGCGTGGCGCGCACCGACATAGCGCAGGCCTCCGAATCGATGATACGGGACGCCATCGAGGCCATATCGCTGCCCGCGCCGTTTGACACCCTGCTCACCCAGAACATCTCCGGCCGCGCGTTCGCGCAGATAGACCTGAGTACCGTGGGCGATTACGTAAACCAGACCATCGTGACCGTCGTCACCAACGTGGTGTGCTTCCTGGCCGTGTTCATAGTGTGCTTCCTGGTGCTGAACATGCTCATCTCGCTCATCAACTACGTGTTCAAGTTCCCCGCGCTCAAGCACTTCGACTCGCTCCTGGGCGGCGCGCTGGGCTTTCTGAGGGGCTACTTCTTCGTGTTCCTGCTCTTCACGCTGGTGCCCATACTGCTCACGGCGCTGCCCGTGCAGGCGATAAGCGACTACATAAACGCCTCCAGCCTGGGCGCGCACTTCCTGGAATCGAACTTCATAACGTCCATCATAAAGGCGGCGCTCTAATAATGTGGCGGGGGAGCAAGCTCCCCCGCCACTACGTTTCGCTCAAACGACT
>JBJEUC010000267.1:0-12874 GCA_051883635.1 Candidatus Fimadaptatus sp. | reverse complement strand
CCCAAGGTGGGCGTAACGCTCAAGGAGAGCGGCACCTATACCGACTTTGCCAACCTCAACACCGGCGGCATCACGCCCGATGGCGAGGACGGCGTGAACGAAGTCAGCTACCTGATACTGGACTGCATGGACGAGATGAAGCTGCTGCAGCCCTCCTCCAACGTGCAGATAAGCCGCAAGACCCCGCGCCGCTTCCTCAAGCGCGCGTGCGAGGTGTCGCGCAAGGGCTGGGGCCAGCCGGCGTTCTACAACACCGAGGCCATCATCGCGGAGCTGATGAACGCGGGCAAGAGCCTTGAGGACGCGCGCCGGGGCGGCACCAGCGGCTGCGTGGAGACGGGCGCGTTCGGCAACGAGGCCTACATACTCACCGGCTACTTCAACATACCCAAGATGCTGGAGCTGGCGCTGCACGACGGCTGCGACCCGCGCACGGGCAGGCAGCTGGGCCCGCATACCGGGAGAGTTGCCCAGCTCGATACATACGAAAAGCTGTACGCCGCCTTCATCGCGCAGATGCGCCACTTCCTGGACATAAAGGT
The DNA here is from genome assembly GCA_051883635.1 of Candidatus Fimadaptatus sp. Lineage (GTDB taxonomy): Bacteria > Bacillota > Clostridia > Christensenellales > Aristaeellaceae > Fimadaptatus. The sequence goes on along the minus strand of JBJEUC010000267.1, from coordinate 12,332 downwards.
GCGCGGCTCCAACGTAATAGAGTCGCTGTACGCGCGCTACATGCCCGTGCCCTTCCTGTCTGTGATAACCAACGACTGCATAAGCCGGGGCATGGACTACAACGCGGGCGGCGCGCGCTACAATACCAGCTACATACAGGGCGTGGGCATAGGCACGATAACCGATTCGCTGGCTGCGATAAAGAAGCTCGTCTATGACGAAAAGCAGGTGTCGCTTGAGCGCCTGGTAAGCGCGCTGGAGCGCGACTTTGAGGGCGAGGACGTGCTGATGGCCCTCTGCAAGAACCGCACGCCCAAGTACGGCAACGATGACGACTACGCCGACGACATAATGAAGCGCGTGTTCGCCGACTATCTGGCGGCGGTCAGCGGGCGGCCCAACATGCGCGGCGGCATGTACCGCGTGAACATGCTGCCCACCACCTGCCACGTGTATTTCGGCGAGGTGATGCAGGCCACGCCCAACGGCAGGCGCGCGGGCCGGCCGCTCAGCGAGGGCATATCGCCCACCCAGGGCGCGGACTCCCGCGGCCCGGCGGCGGTCATCCGCTCGGCCGCGAAGATGGACCACCTGATGACCGGCGGCACGCTGCTCAACCAGAAGTTCACGCCCTCGGTGGTGCAGGGCGAGGCCGGGCTGGACCACATGGCGGACCTGATACGCACCTACTTCGACCTGGACGGCCATCACATACAGTTCAACGTGGTGGACCGCCAGACGCTGCTGGCCGCGCAGCGCAACCCCGAGGAGTACCGCGACCTCATAGTGCGCGTGGCGGGCTATTCGGACCACTTCCGCAACCTCTCCCGCGCGCTGCAGGACGAGATAATCGAGCGCACCGAGCAGAGCCTGTAAGGCCGGGCCAAAGGAGACTGAGCTATGGACAAGTCGTTTTACATCGAAAACCGCCGCGAGCTCTACCGCCGCGTGGGTCGGGATGCCATCATCGTCATGCTGGCGGGCCACGCGCCGCGCCGCTCGGCGGATGCGTATTACGGGTTCTACTGCAACCGCAACTTCGCCTACATCACCGGCGCGAGCGACGCCTCCACGCAGGGCTTTGTATTCATGGCCGAAAAGCACGGCGAGGAGGTGCGCGAGACGCTGTTCATACAGCCGCCCGACGCCCATGCCGAGCGCTGGAACGGCCGCCGCATGAAGCCCGACGAGGCGCGCGCGCTGACCGGCATTGAGGAGATAGCCTACCTTGGCGAATTCGAGGCGCGCTTTAATCGCGCCGCCGGCCTGCTGCCCCGCGCCGAGCTCTGGACCGACATAGACCGGCTGAGCTTTGGCGGGCCGGACGGCGAGGCGATAGAGTTCACCAACCGCGCGCTTGCCGCCTATCCCAGCCTGTCCGCGCACAACCTGCTGCCCGAGCTCAGGGCCATGCGCACCTTCAAAAAGCCCTGCGAGATAGAGGCCATGCGCAAGGCCATGACGATAACCCGCGAGGGCATACTGGCCATGATGCACGCCTCGCGCCCGGGCATGTACGAATACGAGTACAAGGCGCTCTACGACGCGGCGCTCACGCGCAACGGCGTGCTGGAGCCGGCTTTCCCCTCGATTATCTCGGCGGGCAGCAACAACTTCTGCATACATTACTATTCCTACACCGGCCAGGCGCAGGACGGCGACATGATACTCAACGACGTGGGCGCGTGCTGGGACAACCTGGGCAACGACGTGTCGCGCGGCTTCCCCTGCAACGGCCGCTTCAGCGAGCGCCAGCGCCTTCTGTACACCTGCGCCTACGATACCTCCAACTACATGTTCTCGACAATAAAGCCCGGCATGCCCATGGCCTCGGTCGACCAGACCGCGCGCCGCTACTGCTACGAGCAGCTCAAGGGCATAGGCCTGCTTGACAGCTACGACGACATCGGCCGGTACATGTGGCACGGCGGCGCGCATCACGTGGGCTTTGACACGCACGACGTGGTGGACATGTCGCACCCGGTGGCGCCGGGCATGGTGTTCTGCGTGGACATAGGCATATACTGCGAGGAGTGGGGCATAGGCTTCCGGCTGGAGGACAACTGCCTCGTCACCGAGGACGGCTGCGAAAATCTTTCGCGCGACATCCCCCGCTCGATAGAGGAAATAGAGGCCGAAATGGCGAAGTGATACGCGCAATACAGCGGCAGGGCCGCGTTACTTGAAGCATAAGGAAGGTACATTCGCAATGGATGAAGTAAGAGCGTTTGAGCTGCTGCGCGAGATAGCGTTCACGCGCATGAGCGGCACGCCGGAGGAGCTTAAGGCGGCCGAAGTATTCGCGCGCGAGGCCGAAGCGATAGGCGTGGAGCACGAGATAGAGCCCTTCACCGTGTACGATGGCAAGGTGGAGCGCGCGGAGCTGGAGGTGCTGGAGCCCTTCCACGCCCGCTACGAGGTAACGGGCATGCGCCGCTCGCTGGACACGGGCGACGAGGGCATAGAGGCCGAGCTGGTCTATGTCGAAAACGCGCTGGAGGCCAACCTCGTGGGCGTAAAGGACAAGATAGTCCTCTTCAACGGCTACCTCAACTACGACCCCTATGAGCGCATACGCAAGGCGGGCGCAAAGGGCGTCATCGCCTTCTCAGGCAGCATACTGGATGACCCCGCCGAGATGGAGATAGCCCTGCGCATGCTGCGCCCCAAGATGACCGACGCGTTCGGCGATACGTATGCGGTCAACATGCGCGCCGCCGACGCCCTGGACATGGTGCGGCGCGGCGCTACGCGCGTGCGCATGGTGGTGCGCTCGCGCAAGGTGGAGCTCACCAGCCACAACGTCTACGCGACCATACCGGGCACGGAGCATCCCGATGAGATAGTGTCGCTGGGCGCTCACTACGACAGCACCGAGTATTCCAAGGGCGTGTACGACAACGGCTCGGGCAGCGTGATACTGGTGGAGCTCATGCGCTATTTCAAGCAGCATCCGCCGCGCCGCACGCTCAAGTTCATGTGGTTCGGCTCGGAGGAGGTCGGCCTGTGCGGCAGCACCTATTTCTGCCAGGCGCACAGGGACGAGCTGGAGCGGCACAGGGTGATGATAAACGTCGATATGGCCGCGCCCGTGCTGGGCTACGAGATCTGCATCGCGATGGGCGACGAGGCGCTGGAGCACTATGCCGACAGCATGATGCGGGAAAGCGGCCTGGCCGTGCGCGTCAGCTCCGACACCTATTCCAGTGACTCCATACCCTTCACCGACAACGGCGTGCCCGCGGTCAACTTTGCGCGCTTCGCCGCGCCGGGCGCGGGCTTTGGCCATGACAGGCGCGACGTTATGGACTTTTTGTCGGCCGCCGCGCTCAAAAAGACCATGGTCAACGCCTTCACGTTCACCGACAGGGTCGCCAACGCGCCGGTATTCCCGTTTGAGCGGCGCGTCTCGGACGATATGAAGGCCAAAGTGGACAAGTACCTCAAGCGCCGCAAGTGACCGTGACATGCGGGCGGCGGTGCGGCGGGCGCAGACTCTGCGGCCTTTTGCCGCAATATACCTATTTAACGCAAGAAAGCTATTGCGTTTTGCCCGCATTCATGTTATAATCGGAGCGTTGATATTGAGGAGGTATGTTCGATGGAGGCTCTATACGTAATAGCCAACGTTTTTCTGCTCATAGCGGCCGTAATTCTGGTCGTGGTCGTGCTTATGCAGGATGGTAATTCCCAGGGCTTGGGTGCTATTTCGGGCGGCGCGGAGACCTTCTTTGGCAAGAGCAAGGCCCGCGGCATCGACGGCAAGCTGAAGCTGATAACCAAGGTGGCGGCGGTAGTGTTCATCGTGCTGGCGATCGTCATGACCGCGCTGTCTTCTCATATTGCCTGATAGTGCTCAAAGCTGCATATGCGCTATATTGAGGCCGGGAGCGTTGCTCGCGGCCTCATCTTGTCAAAATGGATTTTGACTATCCGGCGGGCGGGAGAGCAGGCTCACCCCGCGGCATACCTTGCCGGTTTCAGCGGAGATGCTGCGCATTTCCGTGCGCGAAAGCTGCAAGGAGGCGATTTCTTCCCGGGAGCATGCTCCCCGCCGAAGAGATTGCCGCGCTTCCGGCGCACACGCCGCCGGAAACGCCTGAGGCTCGGGAAGGTCTCGGCCCTCCCGGACTCTCATTGGGCCATGTCGACAGTATTGAGGCCGGGAGCGTTGCTCGCGGCCTTTTTGGCATACTATAATGGACGGTCGGCCGCCGGGAGGGCGGGGCCGTATGCCCGCGCGGCCGGGGGGGGAGTTTTCAGCGCCCCGATACCGCGCAAGGCCGCAGGGCGGCAGGAGGTGTTTTCATGAACATAACGGACAAGCTGTACGTGTGCATAAAGAAGCAGAGCGCGCCGCGCAGCGAGAAGTGGCTCGCGCGCCAGCTGAAGGTCAAGGCGCACGATATCGCTCCGGCGCTGGACGAGCTGGAGGACAAGGGCCGCATATACCGCACCGAGGGCGGCGACTACCGCGCGGTAAACGAGCGCTACGTCTACGAGGGCCGCGTGGTGGTCACGGCGGGCGGCCGGGCCTACGTGTGGCTGCCCGACGGCCGCGAGCTGCCGCTGGACATGCCGCGCCGCATAGCCTTCGCCGGTGAGACGGCGCGCGTGTTCGTGCCCAAGGCGGAGCCGCCGGTGGCGCTGCTCATCGGCGCGCCGGAGGAGTTCCCCGGGGGCGGCCGCTGCCTGGAGCTGGAGACGGCGGTGAGCGATATCGAGTATCCGCCGCTGTACCGCGCGGGCGACGAGCGCTCCGTGCGCTATCTGCTCAGCCCGCTGGGCAGCATGCGGCGCATGTTCCGCTGCGAGCTGACCGGCCTCGAGCGCGAGCTGCACGAGGGCGACGTGGTGCGCGTGCGCATGGACGCGCGGCCCATGCGGGGCGACATAGTGAAGTGCCGCCTGGTGCGCATAGAGCGCGCCGACCCGGGCCTTGGGCTGTACGAGGCCGCGCTGGAGGAGCGCTACGCCCTGGACGCGGAGCGCCCCGAGCCCGACGAGGCGCAGCTGCGCATGCTGCACAGTCTGAACGCGCAGGGCCTGAGCGACGCAAACCGCCGCGACCTGCGCGGCGAGGTGTGCTTTACGATAGACGGCGACACGGCCCAGGACTTCGACGACGCGGTGTCGCTGCGCCGCGAGGAGGGGCGCGTGCTGCTGGGCGTGCATATCGCAGACGTGGCGCAGTTCGTGCGCGCGGGCAGCCCCATCGACGCCGAAGCCGGTCGGCGCGGCACCTCGGTCTACCTGCCCTGGCGCACGGTGCATATGCTGCCCGAGGCCCTCTCGTGCGGACTGTGCAGCCTGATGCCGGACGAGGACCGGCTGGCGCTCACCTGCGAGATGGAGGTCGAAAACGGCGCCGTGCGCGACTACCGCATATTCCCCTCGATTATCCATTCGCGCGCGCGCCTTACTTACGCCAATGTCAACCGCCTGCTCGCGGGCGGGGAGGGGAGCGGCGTGCCGGAGGAGCTGCACGCGACGCTCCGGGACATGCGCCGTCTGGCCGACGCGCTGAACCGCAGGCGCAGCGCGCGCGGCGCCATCAACTTCGATTCGGCGGAGCTCGAGTTCCGGCTGGACGAAAACGGCATGCCCGTTGAGCTGATACCGCGCGCGCAGGGCCCGGCCGAGAGCATGATAGAGGAGTTCATGCTGCTGGCCAATCAGACGGTGGCGGCGCATATGCTCAAGAACGGGCTGGGCTGCATTTACCGCGTACACGAAAAACCCGACGCAGAGAGCGTTGTGCGGCTGGAGGAGCTGGTGTCCCGGCTGGGCATAGCCTGGCGCGCGGGCGCTTCGCCCGAGCCGCGCGCCTTCCAGCGCCTGCTGGAGCTGAGTGAGGACAGCCCGGCGCGCGCGATGATACAGACCGCCGCGCTGCGCGCCATGAGCAAGGCGCGTTACAGCGAAAAGCCGCTGGGCCACTTCGGGCTAGCGCTGGCCGATTACTGCCACTTCACCTCGCCCATCAGGCGCTACCCCGACCTGATAGTGCATCGGCTGCTGCACCTGAGCTTTGCCGACGCAGAGGGCGCGCAGGAGCGGCTCAGGCAGGCGCTGCCCGCGCTGGCGGCGGCCTGCTCGGCGTGCGAGCTGAACGCGGCTGCGGCGGAGCGCGAGGCGGATGCGCTGCTCCAGTGCGCCTACATGCTGGGCCGCGAGGGCGAGGAGTTCGCAGGCGCGGTCAGCGGCATGAGCTCCTGGGCGCTGTTCATTGCGCTGGACAACGGCTGCGAGGGCGCGGTGCCGCTGCGCACGCTGGACGAATACTACACCGCCGACGAGGCCATGACGCGCATGGTCTCCGATTCGGGCAACGTACTGGAGATAGGCATGCGGGTGGCCGTGCGCGTGAGCGAGGTCTCGCTGGCGGAGCCGCGCGTGTACCTTGCGCTGACCGCGAGGGCGTGACCCCCGCCCGGCGGCGCGACTTTTTGGCGATAGGTGGCAACAATGCGCGCGCGTAATTCGTCAAATGACCGTAATAATTAAGGGAGGATGATGCACATGTCACAGATATTGGCTGTATTTGTGTCGCTGCTTATGTCCGTGGTCACGCCCGCGAGCGAGATAGGCGAGTTCAGCGGCGGCTATGCGCCGTATTACAGCGAGGGTCTGTACGGGCTGGTGCGCTACGACGGCCGGGTCATGCTGGAGCCGGCCTATCAGGATATGCGCGGCTACGGCGAAAAGCTGCTGCCGGTGCAGACCGAGCACGGCTGGGAGTTCGTGAACATGGACGGAACGACGGCGATAACCGGCCCCTTCGAGAGCGCCGAGGCGTTCCGCTACGGCATAAGCGTGGTCAGCATCGACGGCGCTTACGGCGCGATATCGCCCACGGGCGCGTTCGTGATAGAGCCGTCCTGGGATTTCATATCGGCCTATAACGACATGGGCAGCGCCTGCGCCTCCCGGGACGGCATGTGGACGCTGATAGACGCGCAGGGCCAGCCCATGACCGAGGCGCGCTACGAGGACATAACGCCCTATGACGGCGCGCTTATAGGTAAGCGGCAGGGCGCTTACGACCTGATACTGCCGGACGGCAGCGTGTCGTTCACCTTCATGGCCGACGAGATAGGCGGCTGCGCGGAGGGCTGCGTGACCTTCCGGGCGGGCGACGTGTGGCAGCTGTGCAGGCTTACCGGCGAGGCGCTGTGGCGCATTCAGATACCCGAGGACGTCGATTACATGTGCGTGCTGCCGCCCGTAGAGGGCTATGTGCAGTGCATAATGGGCGAGCAGAGCCTGCTGTACGGCCTGGAGAGCGGCGTCTGGCTGGGCGATGAGAGCTGGCAGTGGGCGTATGCGCCCGCGGGCGGCATCATCCGTGTGAGGTTTACGGACGGGCTCTACGGCTACTGCGACCTGAGCGGCGCGCCGCTGGGCGAGGAGCGCTGGGTCGCCGCCACCGACTTCCACTACGGCGCGGCTGTGGTCAGCGACGGCGTGGAGAGCTACGTGGTGGACGGCGAGCTGAGCGAGGTGTACGCGCTCGACGGCCCGATAAACGGCGAGTTCGCCGATTCCGGCTTCGCGGGCGGCTATGTCACCGTAGACGCCGGCGAGGGGCAGGAGATAGTGCGCGTGCCCGGCTCGGCCGTGGAGGGCGGCGAGTTCGCCATCGACGGCGGCGTGCTGACCGGCTACCGCGGCGAGGGCGGCGCGGTGCGCATACCCGAGGGCGTGACCGCCATAGCCGAGGAGGCCTTCAGCGGCAACGAGAGCATCACGTCGGTGACGCTGCCCTCCACGCTGGAGTCGATAGGCGCGCGCGCGTTTGAGAAGTGCACATCGCTGAGCGGCACGGTGCGCATACCGGCCTCCGTGACCTCGATAGGCAGCTACGCATTTGCCTACACCAATGTGGAGGCGTTCGATGTGGCGGCCGACAATCCGGCCTATCTCAGCTGGGAGGGCGGTCTGGCCACGCTGGACGGCGTGTTTCTGTGCTACCCGGCGGGCAGCCCGGAGGTGTACTATTCGCTGCCCTACAACACCGTCCGCATAGACAACTATGCCTTTGCCAACTGCAAGTCGCTGCGCTATGTGAACGTGCCCTTCAGCGCGGCCGGGCAGCTAGCGATATCGTCGCGCGCGTTCCGGGGCAGCGAGGATATCTACCTCATCTGCAACCGCGACACCCGGGCGGCCCAGCAGGCGCTGAACAACGACATACCGCTGCTGACCGTCTACACCACGCCCGAGCCCACCGCTGAGCCCACGCTGATACCCACGCCGGAGCCCACCGACGCGCCCACGCTGATACCCACGCCGGAGCCTACCGACGCGCCGACGCTGATACCCACGCCCGAGCCTACCGGCGCGCCCACCGCGACGCCCGAGCCCACCGGCATACCGGGCAAGATAATGGTCTACTTCAACGTGAACGGCAAGTATTACCACTCGGTCAGCGACTGCTCCGGCATGAAGCGGGCCGGATACTTCACCCTGGACGACGCCCTGGCCAGCGGCAAGCAGCGCTGCCCGGTGTGCGACCCGCCCGTGCCCACCGAGGGCCCCACCGAGCTGCCCACCGAGGAGCCCGACAGCCCCATACAGGAGGCGACGGCCCATCCCACGGTTATACCCACCGCCGCGCCTGAGACGCCTCTGCCCACCGACGAGCCGACCGCAGTCCCCACCGAGGTACCTACGGAGGTTCCCACTGAAGAGCCCACCGAGGTTCCCACCGAAGCGCCCACCGAGGTTCCCGCGCAGCCCACTCCGGCCCCGTTCGGCCCGGAGGACCTGTTCATGGACGCGCTGCAGCCCGGTCTGTCCACGCGCGCCGACGTCGAGGCGCTGCTGGGCGCGGACATAGTCCTGGAGGAGCCCGACTTCTACAATGAGGAATACGAGACCACCGGCACGGCGGTGGAGTACGGCTTCGGGCGCGCGTTCTATGACGGGGAGGACACGCTGCTGAGCATCAGCGTGACCGGCAATGACAAGCTGCCCACCGTCCGCGGCGTCACGCTCAGGAGCAGCTTCGACGAGGTGCTGGCCGCCTTCTATGCGCCCGAGGAATGGTTCAACGCCGAGCAGAACGTGATATACAGCGAGGACGGCTGCACGGGCTACGTGTACGTCAGCGAGGAAGACCCCTATTGCGCGATAGTGTACGAGTACGAGGTGGGGGAGAATGAGACGATGCGCTTTGCGGTCGGCTTCCGGGAGGAGGCCGCCAGCGACATCACGCTGTGCCTGTGCCGGGCGTATGGCTGAGTGCGCGCGGAGTTTTAACGGAGAGCCCGGCTTATGTCAATTTCCCTCCATTTTTGCTCCATGAACGGGTGATAGAATATATGCAAGGCGCGGGGCTAAACGCGCCTTGCATTTGAACTGTATCCCCGGCGCGAAATCGGTAGCAGAACCGTATCCCTCCTGTGTTTCTCCACCACATCCGGGATTTGACGCCGGTCGCGAGGGCGCGACAACCGTCGCCGCCTTCCGGGCGCGCACCGCCTCTCCCCCAACTGGCGCACGCGCCGCAGGTCATGCCGCAGCCTTCCCGGCGGCATGGCCGTTTTTTGTGGGCGGAATGAGCCGGACGCGGGAAGAAGCGGGGAGCGCAAAGCTCCGATGGGGCCGGACGCTGACCGCAGGCGGAAGGGGGGAGCGCGTCATACTGACCAAGGGCGCGCGGTTTCGCTTAATAACCCCCCGTGCGGCCCGATTCATCGGGCGCATCCGGGGGGATAGCTTATGACTTCCTTCATAATATGTAAGAACAGCGACATCGCGGTTCATTCACACAGCGCCACCTGCCCGTCAAATGCGCCCAGGTCAACCCAGCGGCGGGTGAACAGCTCATCCCATCAACCCTCCACGCGCGCGACATCGCTTCATGAACAACTCACCCCCGGACGGCCCGATTCATCGGGCGCATCCGGGGGTGAGGGCTTATTACGTCCTTCATATATGTAAGGTAAGAACATCGACGGCACAGCGCATCCACGCAGCCATGCCCGTCCGTCCAATGCGCCAAAGCCAACCCGGCGGTATGGGAGCATACCACCCCGCCAGCCCTCCAAGCGCGCACCCCCATATCAACACACCACATCCCCAAACGCTTATGCCGCACCATCCCACGCGCACGCATAACCCCGCGCGTGTCCAATGCTGCCTTCCCGCATACCGCCCTGCACCCCGATAAAAAAATCACCCGGCCTTCCGCAGAAAGCCGGGTGACAGTATGGCGCGCCTGGCGCGATTCGAACGCGCGGCCTTTCGAGTCGGAGTCGAACACTCTATCCACTGAGCTACAGGCGCATCGACGCTACAAATATTATTATACCACGCCTTTGCCGGTTTGTCCATACATTTGCGTAAAAATTCCTCCGCCGCCGGGAAATCCAGCGCGGCCCGCGCAGGTGGCAGAGCATCCCGCCGCCCATGCCGCCGCGCCCGCGCGCCCTGCCCCCGCCGCACCCGTCATCCCCGCTGCGCCCGTTCGCCCGCGCGCGCCGCCAGCTCCGCGTCGATGGTTGAGAGCAGTTCTCCGGCGGCCGCGCGGTACTCGTCGAGCCGCCGGGCCTTATTCAGGCGCTTGAGCGTGCGCTCGCAGCCGGGCGCCAGCGCGCTCATGTACGACCACAGCTCCTTCATGCGGAACAGCGCGGTCACGGGGTCGCCCAGGGCCTCAAGGTAGCCCTCCAGCAGCCGGTCGTGGAAGGCGGTCAGCTCGCCCGCGCCCAGGGGTGCGCCGCCCCTCATGCTGCGCAGCAGCGCGGGGTCGGTCATCACGCCGCGCCCCAGCATCAGCGCGCAGGTTCCGGGGAAGCGGGCGATGAGCGCCTGCGCGTCGGCGGGCGAGAATATGTCGCCGTTGTAGGCCACGGGCATGTTGGCCAGCGCCAGCGCGCGCCGGTACGCCTCCAGGTCGGGCGCGCCGGAGTAGTAGGCGCTCTGCACGCGCGCATGGATTATCACCTCGCTCAGCGGATAGCGGTCGAATATCGCCATCAGCCCGCTTATCTCGGCGCTCGTCGTAAGGCCCACGCGCGCCTTTACGGATATGCGTATGCGCGCGCCGTCAAACACCTGCGCCAGGAACTCGTCCAGCTCGGTGGGCTTGCCCAGGAAGCCCGAGCCGCGGCCCTTGCTCACGACCGTGCGCGAGGGGCAGCCCAGGTTGAGGTTGACCTCGCCATAGCCCAGGCGCTCCAGCTTGTCGCAGGCCCAGAGGAACGCGGCCGCGTCGTTGGCCATTATCTGCGGCACCACGTCACCGAAGCGGTTGTGCTCCGCCTGCACGTCGCGCATCTCGCGGCTGGTGAGGCTGCGGTTGCTGTTGGGCGTAATGAAGGGCGTAAAGTACCTGTCCGCGCCGCCGAACAGCTCCCTGTGCGCATTGCGGTAGACGTAACCGGTAAGCCCTTCCATGGGCGCAAGATAGTATCTCATCGCTGAACCCCGCGTGCGCGTGTATTTGTGGTCCCGGCGCACAGTCCGCGTCTATTTTACAATACGGCCGCGAATTAGTCAACACGCGCCGCCGCGCGCGGTTTTGCCCGCCCCGCTGTAAAAGCGAGGTTGCATTCGGATTAATTGCGTGGTATCATATGTGCATACGGGCCGCCCGCGCCTGTTGCACTGGCGAAAAACGTTAAAGGAGCTTGCCGATATGGAAAAGATAGACCCTACCGGAGCGGTATGGATGTGGTACCCCGGCGACTATGAGATACGTCATGGATTGAAGCTCAACCTGCGTCGGCAGGAGCGCAGCTATCAGTATCCGCCCATGTGGCGGCTGGACGACTGCTGGCACAGCATACACATGCGCCGCCGGGCGGTGCTGGAGCGCGAGGAGACCGTCCGCGTCATCGCGCGCGGCATAGGCCGCTTCACGGTGGACGGCAAGGCGCACTACCCCTACGGCACCGAGGTAAGGCTCGCGCCCGGCGAGCATGAGATAGAGCTGCTCCTGGCCCGCGTGAACGGCCTGCCCTGCGCGTATGTCGAGGGCGGCGCGTTCCAAAGCGGCGCGGGCTGGGAGGCGAGCAGCGGCTCCGACGAGTGGCGGCCCTGCGGCTTCAGCCGCACGCTGTGTTCGCCTGACGACGACCCGGAGGAGTTCAAGTTCGCCTACGAGCCGATAGCTCCCGCGCGCGTGGAGCGGGATGCCAGCGGCACGCTGTACGACTTTGGCCGCGAGACCTTCGCGCGCGTGTGCGTTAAGGCGCAGGAGCCCCTCACGCTGTGCTACGGCGAGAGCGAGACCGAGGCCCGCGACGTGAGCGACTGCTACATCATAGACAGCGTGCCGGCCGGCACGACCATGCTGCCCTCGCGCGCGTTCCGCTGCCTGTTCATACCGGGCGCGGCGAGC